>CAZBOK010000145.1:0-10469 GCA_964493525.1 uncultured Phycisphaeraceae bacterium
ATTCCGCGGCGGCCGTGGCGGCCCCGATCGCGGTCCGCGACGCGACGGCGGAGGCGGTGGCGGCGGTCGCGGCGGATTCCGTGGCGGCTCCGATCGCGGCCCCCGTCCGGGCGGCGGTGGATTCGATCGCGGTGGTGACCGCGGCGGCGACCGTGGCGGAGATCGCGGCGGCCAGCGCGGGTTCGACCGCGGCGGCGACCGTGGCTCCGATCGCGGCGGGGAGCGCGCGCCGGAGCGCGCGCCGGAGCGCGGTGGTGAGCGCGGTCCTGACCGCGGCAGCGAACGCGGGTTCGATCGCGGTGGTGATCGCGGTGGTGATCGCGGTGGTGACCGCGGCGGTGACCGTGGGTTCGATCGCGGCGGCGACCGCGGCAGTGAGCGCGGGCCGGATCGTGGCGGCGAGCGTGGATTCGATCGTGGCGGCGACCGCGGTTCCGACCGCGGCGACCGCGGCGGCGATCGCGGGCCGCGCCACGACGACCGCCGCCCCGAGCACCGCGATCGCGACTGACCGCACAGGCGCGCACGATCGCATGCGTCGGTTCGCCGTCGTCGTCGCGATCGCCTGCGCCGCCTGCTCGAGTCCCGAGCGACCGCTCCCGACGCTGCTCCCCGCTCCGGTCCTGCCGGAGCGGGGACGCGTCGTCGATCTCTCGCATCCGTTCGCCGAAGGGATGCCCGCGCTCCCGGGCGACGCCCCGTTCGTGTCGCGCACGACCGCGACGATCGACCACGACGGCGTCTTCGAAAACCGCATCGAGCTCTCGGAGCACTGCGGCACGCACGTCGACGCGCCGCGCCGGTTCGCGGCGAACGGCGCCGACGTCGCCGACATCGCGGCCGAACGACTGATCGTCCCCGCGGTCGTGATCGACATCAGTGCGCGCGCGGCGACCGACCCCGACGCGATGGTCGGCGTCGACGACGTCCTCGCGTTCGAATCGATGCACGGTCCGATCGACGGCGGATCGGTCGTCCTGATGCGCTCGGATTGGGACCGCTTCTGGGACGAGCCCGAGCTGTACGTGAACCTCGCCGCCGACGGAGACCTGCACTTCCCGGGGTTCTCGCCGGAGGCCGCGGCGTTCCTCGCGCGCGAGCGCCACGTCGCCGGGCTCGGCGTCGACACGCCGTCGGTCGACACCGGGATCGCGACCGATCTCGAAGCGCACAAGGCGGTGCTCGCGGCCGGCGGCTTCGTCGTCGAGAACCTCGCGAAGCTCTCGCGGCTCCCGCCGCGCGGCGCGACGCTCATCGTCGCGCCGCTCGCCATCCTCGGTGGATCGGGCGCGCCCGCGCGTGTCCTGGCGATCGTCCCCTGACCGCCCGTCGCCGGGGCGAATTCGACTCAAGTTCCCCGGCGTCCGGATTCGAAGAGGTCCGCGAGGCGCTCTTCGCATGGACCCGATCAGCTCGACAGGACTTGCACGTGAACCTCGTCGCACGGTGCGGCGCGGCCCGGACCCGGCCGTCTCGTCGGCGCCGTCGACGCAGTCGCTGTCGGTGGTGATCCCGGTCCGCAATGACGCCGCCCGCTTGAAGAACACGCTGTCGCGCCTGTCCTCGTGGATCGAGCGCACCGGCCGCGTCGCGGACGTGGTCGTCGTCGCGCAGGGCGGCAGCCGTTCGGTGGCGGACGTGATCCTCGCGTTCTCCGCGTGCTTCCGCCGGCTGCGCGTCCTCGAGAACGCAGGCGGAACCGGGCGCGGCGCGGCGATCCGAATCGGGCTGGCCGCCGCGCAGGAGCCGGTCACCATCGTCTGCGGCGCGGATCTCGCGACGCCGTTCGAGGACGCGGAAGCACTGCTCGGAGCGATCGAATCGGGCGCCGACCTCGCGGTCGGGTCGAGCCGCGTCCGCGGCGCGACGATCCTCCGCACCGCTCCGCTCAAGCGCCGCGCGTTCGACGCGCTGCTCGCATTCGTCGCGGGCGATCTCGTTCCGTCGCGCGTGGCCGACGGCAACCCCGGGATGATCGTGCTGCACGCGAACCGCATCCGGACGCTGCTTCCGGCATGCCGCGTCGACGGCGACGCGTGGGCCGTCGAGCTGTACGCGGTGATGCGCCGCGCCGGGCTCGCGATCAAGGAGTTGCCGGTGCGCTACACCGCGGACCGCCGCGCGCGCTTCGCGTTCTGGTCGAGCACGTTCGAAATGATGCGAGAGCTGACGCGCCTCGCCGCACGCCTCCGCGCGGCCGACGGTGCGTCGAGAACAGGAGCACCGTGAGCGCTGCAGACACGGCGTGGGATCCCGAGGAGGTCGTCGCGAGCGAGGACGCGGTCGTCACGACGACCTGCGACGGCGTCGTCCTCTCCTGGAATCACGGGGCGGAGCGGTTGTTCGGTTGGAGCTCGCACGAAGTGCTCGGCAAGAAGATCACCTTCCTCTTCCCCGAGAAGCACCGCGAGATCGACGACCTCAACTCGCAGGACGCCGCGGCCGGTACGACGGTGCGCAACAGCCTCACGAAGGCGATGCACCGCGGCGGCTCGGTGATCTCGATCATCTACACGCTCGCCCCGATCCGCGACGGCTCGGGCGCGGTGGTCTCGGTGATCCGCATCCTGAAGGACATCTCCGCGTTCCGCCGCGCGCAGTTCGCGCTGCGCGAAGCGATGGCGCAGGTGTGCCGCATGGACTCGGTGCACGACGACGTCTTGCGCGGACTCGCGGCGGACGGCGACGGTTCATCCTCCTCGATCGGCGCCGGACTCGACCCCGCGGAGGCGGAGAACCGCCGCTCCCGCGGTGAATTCCTCCACATCCTCGCGGACGAGTGCCGGATGATCGAAGCGCTCGCGCAGCGCTTGAAGGATCAGGTGCGCTCGATGGTCCCGCAGGGGAACGACGCCAAGGCGCCGACGACCTGAATCGAGTTTCTCGCCGGGTTCCCTCCCGCGCGCGGTCGACCTATACTCCGCCCGCCCGGACCGACCACCATCGGGAGCCCTCGCTTTATGCATCGACTCGATCGCGCGCAGGTCCACGAGATCCTCCACGACTACCGCAAGGAGTGCTACCGGCTCCAGCACGCGCCCGATGCCCACGAGGCCGTCGAGCGCGAGCAGAAGCGGATCGTCGAGGAGATCCTCCAGGCGAACCACCACTTCGTGTTCCACAAGCCGGTGAATCCGGCGCAGGCCGAGATCTTCACGATGATCGAGGACTACACGCGCGAAGCGGTGCTGCCGCCCGTGCTGAACCGGCTCGTCGAGCGGCTCGTGATCCTCGAGAAGCGTCAGGACGCGGGAGTGCGCTGCCTCGAGCGGCTGATCCACTTGATCGAGAGCACGTCGGTCGAGTGACCGCGCGGCGCGCTCAGTAGGCGCCCGGGAATCGGAAGCGAGCGCGCGGACTCGGCGCTCGCGGTTGCGGCCGCGGTCGCGGCGGCGGACGGTTCGGTCGATAGGCCGATCGTCCCGCCGGCCCCGCGTTCTGCAGGTTCGCGAGCATCTGCGACGCGAGCGCGCTCGCCCCGGCGAGGTCCGCGGCGGACGGCGCGGTGAGATCGGGGAGCTGCACCGACGGGATCTCCACGCCGTCGAGGCGCGGCAACGATCCTTGCGTCGGCTCCTGCGCCGGACCGGGCGCGGCTCCGCCGCCGCCGCCGAGCAACGCCGGGGCGGGCAACGATGCGTCGGGGAACATCGCCTGCAGCATCACGATCTGCGTCTGGCGGTCCTCGTCCGTGAGCGGGCCGGCGTCGAGCTTCGCGAGGAGCGCTCGCAACTGGGCCGACACGACCATCGTGCGCAACGCGCGCGCGCGGAGCAGCACGGCGCGATCGCGCGCCGCGAGATCGCCGTTGCCGAGGAACGTCTCGTTCTCGGCGCGCCAGCGCTGCAGGTCGTCGATCGGCGACAACGCACGCGAGCCGATCCGCTCCAGCGCGAACCCGCGCAGGAAGCGATCGACGGCGGGAAGCGTCCCGGTCGAGATCGGCCGCGGACCGAGCGACGGCGCCACGCCGGCGCCCTGCTGGATCTGCGCGAGCATCACGCGATCCTTCTCGATGCGTGTCGCGCGCTCCGGCTGGGCCGCGGCCTCCGGCAACGCCGCCTCGCGCTCCATCGCGCGCTTCTCGACGTCGAAGACCTGCTCGAGGAACTCGTGCTGCAGCAGCCACAGCGGTCGGTCGTCCGCCGGCAGCGCGGTCCCGGGCGGGACGAGGCCGAGCGAGCCGGATGCGGTCGCGCCGTCCTGCGCGATCGCGAAGAGCGTCATCAACACGATGCCGATCATCCGGTGATCTCCGGCAAAGGCGTGCCCTCGGCGCCGGGCAGCTCGAACCCCATCAACCGCGCGATCGTCGGCGCGACGTCGATCTGCGCGCGGCGGTCCTCGATCCAGCGGTCGGCGCGGACGCCGTAGCCGAGCGCGAGGAAGAACACCCGGCGATGGTGCGGATCGTCGAACGGCACCAGGTGTTCATCGAACCGCGGGTCGCCCCGACCACAGTCCGTCGTGACGAACATCGTGGTGCGGTCGCGGTAATACGGGTCGGCGTCGATGAAGCGCTTCAGGCGGACGAGCTGGAGGTCGAGGGCGCGCACCGCCGCGGCGTAGGTCCGCCACGCGCCGGAATGCGCGAGATCGGGCGTCACCGCGCCGATCATGGTGAGGTCGGGGCGCAGCCGATCGAACGCGGCGAGCGAGAGGTCGAACAGCCAGCCGTCGGCGTCCTCGGGGAGCACGTACGGCCGGTCCGCGGCCACCCGGTCGGCGAACGTCGCGATCGACACCTCGGCGAGCTCCGGGTCGTGCGCGGGCTGACTCTCGAAGTCGCGCTTCACGGCGTCGGTGATGAATCGGAGCCGCGCTTCGTCGGCGCCCGGCGGCGGCGAGTTCGCGAGGTCCTGCACGATGCGCGCGAAGCGCTGATTCGCGTGCGCGCGGAACGCGACCGGGCCGAGCGACGTGTCGCCGCTCGGGGCGTCGGTCGCGATGCCGCGCTCGGATGCGAACGTGACCGCGCGGTAGTCCGGGCCGAACGCCTCCGAGTCGGAGTTCTCAGGGACGCCGGCGGCGAGCACTTTGCGCGCGGGCGCGCCGAGCCCCTTGCGGAACCCTTCGAACACCGTGGGGTAGCCGTCGAGCTCGGCGAGGTGATGCTCCGCTTCGTCGTTCGACGTGACGCGCCCGCCCGATCGGCCGGTGAGCAGGTAGCGCGTCGCCGCGTCGTGACGCGTGAGGCCGTCGTTCCACATCTCCGTGTACAGCGTCCCCTCGCGCGCCATCTTCCGCAGCCCCGGCGCCAGGCACTGCTCGCGCGGACCGAACACGTCGGTGAGCCGCACGCCGCCGCCGAAGCGGACAACGATCACGCGCTCCGCGTGGGGCGGAGCCGCGGGAGTGGCGGCGCAGCGCGAGAGCGCGGCAGCGGCGGCGAGCCCGGCCGAAGCGCGCGCCGCGTGGCCGAGGAACTCGCGACGCGTGGAGCGGGAAGACATGGGGCGCGATTGTATAGAGGCGCGTTGCGGCGCATCGGGAAACCGCGTGGCGACTTCGTCCGTGCAGGAAGAGCACGGCGGACTTGGAGTGGCTTGATTCGCGCAGTCGGGTTTCGTTGACGATGTCCTTTCTCGGCCTCCGGCTTCGTGTCATCGGAGACGACATGCGAAGCGCATCCAAGTCACTTCGTTTGACGCTCGTTGAATCGAGACTCGACGCCCTTAGGATTCAGCTTGGGATCTGATGGGGAGGTCGTGGGTACGGCTCGACATCAATAGCTTCCAAACGGCCGCCGGGCTCGGTCCCGCTCGGTGGTCAAAATGGGAACGGGTTGAGCGATGAACAAAGGATTATCAATCGTCGTGATTGGCACATTGGTCGGAGCCGCGGTGATCGCCTACACGGGGCACGCCGAAACAGTGTCGATCAAGGGAAAGGGAAAGTTCAAGCAGATCGTTACGCTGACGCGAAACCAAGCAAGCGGAAGTTCGATTCCTTTGAACGACGCCGTGCCAAACGGCGCAAAGGAATACTTCACGGACTTCGTGATCGATAATCACGAGGCTACACCGAAGGTCGTCACGCTCTTCGTCGGCAATGAATTGAGCGCATTTTTCAGCGTCTCGTTGCAGGGGAACGAAACAAAGAGCTTTCACTTCCAGACCGGGTTCGAGCTCACGAGCGGTCAGATCTTGCTCGCCAGCGTCAACAGCGGTACGGCGATCATCTACGTGAACGGGTTCATGACGAAGTAGCGCCACTCGTTGGTTCGGGATCGGCGGCCGAACGCGATCCTAGACCGTCCCGACAACATGCCGGCCTTTGCGAAATCTCACCGCAAAGGCCGGCTTTCTCGTCGACGCTCTGCTCGGTCGCGCAATTGCAGAGCGTCCGCGTGATCTCGACGTTCAGGGCTTCGATGAGATACCGTCTTGTCGCGAATCTGCTCGCAGGTCGCCGAACTGGTTTCCTGCGTCGGGTACGACGAAAAGCAGGTGCGCGAGCTTTGCGCGCTCTACCAAGAAGCGGTCACTTCGATCGGTACAATCCAAGCGGCCACCGATTGCCCGAATGCCCCTTCGGGCGAACCCGACGCATGTGTGTCATGTCCAGGAATGTAAGGAGCGACCTATGTCTTCAGCCATCGCCCGCTGCTTCCTGTTGCTCACGATCGCGTCGATCCCCGACGGCGTGTTTACCGAGAAGCGGTCGGGCCTGACGCACGGCGCGGCGAGTTTTCCGAGGCTCCTGCAGGGATGCAGTTATTCTCCCGGGGGCGACAAGATCTCGTGGATCCGTCGCGAACAGGACACGCCGACGTCTCCATGGATGCGGTCCACAAACACGTTTTCCGCCCGATACAAGATCGTCGATGTCGCGAGCCGACTTGCCGGGGAAGAGCTGTATGTGGCTGGAATCCTTCCGAACGAAAAGTCAGTGATCGAGCGCTGGAAGTTCCCGAGGAAGAAAGGGCGACTCGTCTACTCGATGACGAATCCCGCGCCCCCCATTGGAACCTCCGCCGGTGCTTGGTCGGGCAGCCTGTCGCTCCATGGCGGTGTGCTGCACATGACGACCCTCCCCACAACGTGGTATGCGCCCGACATCACAGTGATCTTGGAATCGAGCGACTACGGATTCATCCGCTCGATGGAAATCGACCCCGAAGGACGATTCCTCTTGTTCAATCGGTACCCGGACGGGGATCTCTATTCGATTGACCTCGCACAATCGACGCCGACACCGACTCTCTTGTTCTCGGCCGCACAGCACCCCGAGCTCACAACGGCATCGACGCTGGACATCGGGCAGCACTCAACTCACGGGCGCGTCTGCGTCGCGAAGCCCGCAGATCTCGGCGCGGCGATGTTGATGAGTCCGGTTCCGAACGCGCTGTATCTGATCGATGCGAACAACGATGGGATCTTCGAGACCACGCAATCGGTCCCGCTCGTCACTCACGAGCAGTCGATCCTGATCGAACCGAACGCAACGCCGGTGTGGTCGTGGCCGTGGGCCCTCGCGGACTGATCGGTCGGGTCCGACTCGAACCGCGGCGCCTTGCCGCTCGTGGATCGCGTCGATAACATGCCGGGCTTTTCAGAGTCCTGCGGCGGAGAGAACGCCATGGCGCGCAACTGGCGCAAGATCAAGAAGGCCAACCACGGCAAGCGTCCCTGCTGCGGGAACATGATCCGCAAGATGAAGAAGAAGGTCCGCACCTGACCGACCCGCTCGGGGCCCGGTCGACCGCTCGCGCGCAGCCGTTCACGCACGGTTGAATCGTGCGAGCCACTCCGTCTTCCAAGCGGCGAACCTTCCCTCCTCGATCGCCGTCCGCACTCCCGCCATCATCCGCTGGTAGAAGCGCACGTTGTGCAGGCTGGCGAGGATCGTCCCGAGGATCTCCTTCGCGACGAACAGGTGGTGCACGTAGGCGCGCGTGAAGTTCGCGCACGCGTAGCAGTCGCACCCCACGTCGATCGGGAACTTGTCCTTGCGGAAGCGCGGGTTTTCGATGCGGATCTTGCCGACGCCCGTGAAGAGCGTCCCGCCGCGCGCGTAACGCGTGGGGATCACGCAGTCGAAGATGTCCATGCCGCGCGCGACCGACTCGAGGATGTCCTCGGGAAGTCCGACGCCCATCAGGTATCGGACCTTGCCCTCCGGCAGCCAGCGCTCGGTGACGTCGACCACGCGCTTCAGGTGCTCGAGCCCTTCGCCCACCGACACGCCGCCGACGGCGATCCCCTCGAACGGCAGCTCGGCGGTCGCGGTCGCGGAGCGGCGGCGCAGCTCCTCGAAGATCGAGCCCTGCACGATCCCGAAGAGGCATTGATCGGCGCGCGAGTGCGCCGCGAGGCAGCGCGCGGCCCAGCGCAGCGTGCGTTCGACGGACGCCGCCGCGTAGTTCTGCTCGCACGGGAACGGGATGCACTCGTCGAACGCCATCGCAACGTCGGCGCCGAGCGACTGCTGGATCTGCATCGATCGCTCGGGCGTGAGCACCATGCGTTCGCCGGAGACCTCGTAGCGGAACGTCACGCCTTCCTCGTCGATCTCGCGGCCCGGCAGCGAGAACACTTGGAAGCCGCCGCTGTCGGTGAGGATCGGCCGGTCCCACGCCATGAAACCGTGCAGCCCGCCGAGCTTCTCGATCAGCGCTTCGCCGGGTTGGATCGCGAGGTGGTACGTGTTCGCCAGCACCATCTCCGCGCCGGTCGCGCGCACCTGGTCGGGCGTCAGCGCCTTCAGCGCGGCGGCGGTGCCGACCGGCATGAACGCCGGCGTCTCGACCGTGCCGTGCGTGAGCGCCAGGCGGCCGCGACGTGCGCGCGTCGTCGGGTCGCGCGAGAGCAGCGTGAACGGCTCGGAGCCCTTGCCGAAACGTCCCGCGCCGGCCGCCGTCATGCCGGCTTGACGATGCCGCGACGGTCGCGCGTGAGGAACGCCTGCTCGTCGTAGTTGCGCGTGACGATCGACACGACCTCGTCGAGGTCGTCGGTCAGGTAGAGGAGGTCCATGTCGCCGGGCGACACCATTCCCTCCTTCACCATCGTGTTCTTGATGAAGTGGATCAGGCCGCGCCAGTAGCGCGTGCCGACCATGACGACCGGGAAGTCGGCGATCTTGTCGGTCTGGATCAGCGTCAGCGCTTCGAACAGTTCGTCGAGCGTGCCGAAGCCGCCGGGGAAGATCACGAACGCCTGCGAGAACTTCACGAACATGAACTTCCGCACGAAGAAGTAGCGGAAGTGGATCGACAGGTCCTGGTACGGGTTCGGCGCCTGCTCCATCGGCAGCTCGATGTTGAGGCCGATCGCGCGTCCGCCCGCGTCCTTCGCTCCGCGGTTCGCGGCCTCCATGATCCCCGGGCCGCCGCCCGAGATGATCGAGAACCCGCTCTTCGACAGCCGCACCGCCAGCTCGCGCGCCATCTTGTAGTGCGGATGGTCTTCGTGGATGCGCGCGGAGCCGAAGATCGCGACGGCGGGATCGACGTTCTGCAGGAGTTCGAGCGCCTCGACGAACTCCGCCATGATGCGGAAGATCCGCCAGGATTCCTTCTCGGGGTAGTTCGCGTTCGACATCAGGTCCAGATCGGCCGGAGCATGGAAGCCCGGCAGTATAGGAAGTGCCGCGCCCGTCGACGTCCGACCGGTATCTCCGACGCGTTCGCGTCGCTAGCCTCCGGCCCCATGAAATCGACCGCCTCGCGGGTCCTGGTCATCGTTCTCGGTTTCGTCTCGCTGGTCGCGGCGCGCGCACGCGCGCTCGACTCGTTCACGTTCACTCCCGGCAAGACCTACGCGAGGGACGTCCCGACTCCGGAGTCGATGCTCGGTCGTCCGCTCGGCGAGATGTTCACGCCGCACGAGACGCTGGTGCGGATCGTGAACGCGATCGGCGGGTCGAGCGACCGCGTCCGCGTCCTCGAATACGGGAGGACGTGGGCGGGCCGTCCGCTCCTTCTCGCGGTGGTCTCATCGGCGGAGAACCTCGCGAACTTGAGTCGGATCCAGGAAGACCTCGGCAAGCTCGCCGACTCGCGGAAGCAGGCCGACGCCGCCGAGCGCGAGAAGCTGATCGCGTCGCTGCCGGTCGTCGTGTGGCTCTCGTTCAACGTCCACGGCAACGAGCCGTCGCCGAGCGAGGCCGCGCTCGGCGCGCTCTACCACTTCGTCGCGTGCCAGGACGACGACGTGAAGGAGACGCTCGCGCACACCGTGATCGTGATCGATCCGTGCGTGAACCCCGACGGACGCGAGCGGTACGTGCAGTGGCTGCGCTCGGTGATCGGCCCACGGCCGAACGCGGATCCGCAGGCGGCGGAGCACGACGAGCCGTGGCCGGGCGGGCGCGTGAACCACTACTACTTCGATCTCAACCGCGATTGGGCCTTCCAGACGCAGGTGGAGACGCGGGCGCGGCTCGCGCAGTACCGCCGGTTCCGGCCGCAGGTGCACTGCGACTATCACGAGATGGGAGCGGAGTCGTCCTACTTCTTCTTCCCC
>CAZBOK010000146.1:0-10448 GCA_964493525.1 uncultured Phycisphaeraceae bacterium
CGCTCGGAAACGACCCCTCGGTTCGCCGACGCGAGCAGCGCGACACGCTGACACACGAACTGCGCGACCTCGCGGTCGACCGCCTCGGTCCGGTCGGCCGGTTCCGCGGACTTCGCTGCGGCCGCCGGTGCCGCGGTCGAGGGCGTCGGTTCCGCGACGTTCGCGGCCGCCTGCGCCTCGGCCGTCGGCTCTTCGCGATCGCACGCGCCGATCGAGACGAACGCGCATGCGACGAGCGCGAGCGCGGCGGAGCGGAACGAAGCGATGGAGATTGCGCGAAGCGTCGTGGTGACCTGCATCGTGGGGCGGGGAGCGGGTTTTCGGAGCGGCGAGCGCGCGCTGCGCGCACTTACGTCGCGCACGCGATGCGGGTATCCGCCGACGGAACTCGTCAACCTGTTCGTCGTGTCGAGGTCGCGCGAATGTTCCGCTTCATTCGCCTTCGAACGCGACGATCTCGCCGGCGAGCGCCGACGCCGCGACGGTCAGTGGGCTCGCGAGGTACATCTGCCCCGGACCCGAGCGGCCGGGGAAGTTGCGGTTGATCGCCGACACGGTGACCTGGTCCTTGTTGTTCGACACGCCGGGACCCGCGTTGATGCACGCCCCGCAGCTCGGCTCGATCGTCTTCGCGCCGGCCTTCTCGAACACGTCCAGGTACCCCCGCTCCTTGCAGTACTGCTTCACTTCCTTCGACCCGAACTGGATCCAGAAGGTGACGCCGGGCGCAACGCGCTTGCCGTGCGCGATCCCGTCGGCGAGGACGCGCGCATACATGTCCATGTCTTCGCGCTTGCCGGCCGTGCACGAGCCGCCGTACGCGATGTCGATCTTCACGCGGCCGATCGCGTCGACCCGCGCGCCGTTGCCCGGGTCGCCGGGCGTCGCGACCAGCGGGCGCATCTTCGATGCGTCGATGTCGATGATCTCGGAGAACGTGCAGCCGGGATCCTCCGTCCACTCGGCGCAGAGCTTCTCCGCGGCGGCGCGCTGCATCCCGCGCTGCACGAGGTAGTCGACCGTCTTCGAGTCCGGCGCGATGATCCCGGTGAACGCACCGACCTCCGCCGCCATGTTCGTCATCGTCGCGCGCTCGTCGATGCCGAGCGCGCGCACCGCTTCGCCGCCGTACTCGACGATCTTGCCGATCATTCCGCCGCCCTTCACCTTCGGGTGCGCGAGGATCTCGAGCATGAAGTCCTTCGCCGTGATGCCGCGCGGCGTCTTCCCGTTCACGCGGATCAGCACGCTCTCCGGAACCGAGATGCGCGTGTCCTTCGTCACCCAGCCGTTCATCACCGCCGTCGTGCCGATGCCGAACGCGAGGCAGCCGACGGCGCCCGAGTGCGGCGTGTGCGAGTCGCTGCCGACGATGATCTGGCCGGGCAATGCGTAGTTCTGCAGCACGATGCTGTGGCAGATGCCTTCCGACCCGCCGTCCTTCGCCTCGCCGTGCAGGCGCACGCCCTGCGACTTCGAGAAGTCGTCCTGCTTCTTCGCGAGATCGTCCGCGAGCGCGAGCAGGTGCGCCTTGTCCTTCGGCATCACGTCCTTCAGGAACGTGAGGTGGTCGCGGAAGAAGAACACGGACTTCGGCTCGACGACCTTCGCGTCCTCGCCGAGCGCGTCCTCGAACGCCATGGCCGCCATCGGCGTGACGTACTCGTGCGAGAAGCGCACGTCGGTCGTGACGAAGCCCGAGTCGCCGGGCTTGACCGACGGCACGCCGATCGAACCCTTCGCGAGATCGGTCACGATGTGCTTCGCGATGATCTTCTCGGCGAGGTTCAGCGGCCGGCGCGTCGCGTCGAGCTTCGGCAGCTCCGCCTGCCCCTTCGCGCGCGCGGCGTTGAACTGGAACAGGCCGCCCCACTCGACGATCTGCCGCGTGATGAGGTCTTCGCCCGCGGTGAACGCGGCGATCGGGATGTCGATGCCGTTCTTGATCTTGTCGATCAGCGAGAAGTCGGTCGTGACGAACAGGCCGAGGTTCTGGCAGTTCTGCCGGTAGATCCGCTCGATCGATTCGGCGATCACGATCTTGATGCCCGCCGCCATCTCCGCGTACGGCGACTGCTCGCGCGACGAGCCCTTGCCGCGCCGCTTGCCGGACACGCACGCGACGAAGTTGCCGCGTTTGACGTCGCCCTCGCCGATCGGGAGGACATCGCCGCACTTCAGACCCGTGTACGGAAAGAGCCCGAGCCGCTCGTCGTAGTGGTAGCAGATGCGCGCCGGCGTGATTTCGTCGGTCGAGATGTCCGCGCGCAGCGGGATCGACGGGTTCCACGCGAGATCCTCGCCGGCGAGCTGGCGGCGGATGAGCGCCGGGTCCTCGGTGAGGAAGAGGACGCGCCCCTTCACGCGAATCGTCGAGGGGGCCTTGTGGATGTCGAGCTGGCGGAGTCGGTCGATCATCATGGCGGCGCGTTCGTGCGGGGGAGGGAAACGGAGCACGTTATCCCGCGCGGACGGGGGTCGCAACGAGGGGGGACGTGCGCGCCGGAGGAACGTTCGGAGTCAGCGCTTCGCGAAAACGGCGACGCGAACCGGGCGCTCAACGCTGAGCGTTCGCCAGTGGCGCCGGATGCGATCGACCTCGCGGAGCGTCGCCGCAGTGAAGTAGCGCTCCCGACAATTCGAACACGCCACCATCGGCACGTTCCGGATCAGGATCTCGTGTGTGCTCCTGCCGTGAGTCCGAATGACACGGCGCATTCGGGCGGTCTTCCTGCCGCAGAGAGCACAGAGAATCGTCCTTGGCGAGTTCATTCGATTTCGCAGTCGAGGAAGACCGTCACGCTGGTCACACGGTCGTCGGAAGCTTGCTTCAGCACGACGACGCACGTGTCGCCGTTCAACGCTTTACCGCGGACAGCATACTTCCACTCGGATCGTGCCTGGTCCCACTGACGCGCTTCGACGCGGCCGGTCAACACGCAGTGTTCGATGTCCTCGATCAAGAGATCGTCTTCCGCCAACTCCTCGGCAGCGTGCAGCGTCACGACGAATCGATCCTCGCGCATCGCCCTTCGCAGCCTGCCGAGCACTCGATCGAACACCAAACCCTCCGCTCCACCGGTGGAGAGGACGGAGCGAGGCGAGCGAAGGAGCGAGAGCAATCGGCGCGGACTCACGGGACCAACACAAGTCGGGACCGGAGCGCGCGCCGTGAGCCGAATGGAGCGCGTCACGATTCCGATCGGAGCGGGCACGCGAGCGGAAGTGACGCATCCAATGTCCGGTTGGGCGCCGACTTCTCACCCGTCCACGTCGCCAAACGCGAGAACGCGCTCGGGCACGGTCAGGAACGGACAGTCGCCGCGCCTTCGTCCAAGGCGTCGCCGCCTTGCGAGAACGCCGACTGCATCCGGTGGATGCGTGTCACGACGAGGATCGCGGACGCCGCCGAGAGGAACCAAAGCACTGCGTTGACCTGCGCGAATCGCGCGGCGACCTCGAAGCCGGCCGCGTCCGCGTGCAGCGACGGGGATCGGTTGATCAGGACGATCCGAATCACGGTCGAGAGGAACGTCGCGACCGAAGCGCACCACCAGAGCAGCACGGGGCGCGGCATCGGGTTGCCGTCGATCGAGCTCGTCGCGTTGCGCGCCGCGCTTCGGATCCACAGTTCCTTGAAGACGCGGCACGGCGCCGTCCACATCAGCCAAGGCACGAACCAATAACCGAGCGTGATTGCAGGACGCGTCCGCGTGGTGCCGCTGCCGACCAAACGGAGGTTCGCGTACGCGCGGTATTGCCAGAGCAACCATGCGGCGATCGTCGCCACGTCGATGTACCCGCCCACGCTTGCAGGCAGCGAGGCGTGCCGGCGGATCGCACGCAACTCATCGCCCGAGACCGGTTGTTCGCGGGCGATTCGGCTCGCCGCCGACACGCACTCCGTCTCGACGATGAAGTTCGCGATCGACAACGCGATCCAGCCGCAGAGAATGACACGCAGGACGAACGACCTCAGTCGCTCGGCTCGGACGCCGGCCTCGATCGCTTCCCCCGTGTGCACGCAGCGCTCCATCGGTTGAACGCGCGCAGTATATGAACGGGGCTCGAAGCGGGCGGCCGATCGCGATCAGCGCGCGAACGCCTCCCGGGCCACCTCGAGCGGCAGGTCGATTCGGCGCTGGAATCCGTTCGGACACGCAACGGTCCACACGAAGCGGATCTGCTCTCGGCGGGCGAGCGCCGGCTTGCGCTGGAAGCCCGCGGGTTCCGCTCGCGCGACGATCGTCGTCTTCGCGCGGCCGAGCCGGCGCGTCGCGCCGTCCGCGATCGACCGCAGTTGCACCACGGGCGGTTCTCCCTCGAGCTCGACCAAGTAACCGGCTGGGTCCGGCGCGTCGCGACACTTCGTCTGCGGCGCGACGATCACGACTCCTGCGACCAGGCGATCGGTTCGTTCGTTCTCGGCGGCGATCGCGCGCTCGAATGGCGCGAGCACGACGCCGTTGTAGGAAGGGCCGAGTGAGCTCGGCTGATCATTGGCAAACCGTTCGATCCCGCAGAGTTCGACGTGTTGTTCCGCCAGTTGTCGCGCCACGAATCTTGACCGCTCGCTCGCATCGAGCGTCGCGCGTCGGATCAGGTCAACGCCGGCGGTCGCGGATCGCACGAGGATCCCACCGACATCCTCACGACGCGATTCAGCGTCGATGGCGTCGCGACGAAACACCGCGGACTCGTCCGGACCGAGCGGACCACGCACGACGAAGCGAGTGTCATCGAACTTCGGCAACCCGGCGGAGCGTTGGGAAGGCTCACGACGGCCGGGATACGGCGCGAATCTGGAGCGAGTCCACGTCGCGAGCCGCGCGAAGTTCGGGAACCACGTCCGCTTCGACGACGCGCCGGGGGTCGAAGTGCCTGCGGAGCGCGCGAGCGACTCCCATTCCTCCTCCGCGATCGGTCGCATTCCGATCGAGGCAGCGGCACTCTCGACCTCCGCGAATGTGACTTCAGTCGCGATGTCGTCGGGACGCCGGCCGTAAAGAGAGGAAACCACCCCGTCTCTTTGGAACCGATACTTGAACAGCTGATTCACGGTCAGCCAGCCGTAGACCGCAAACGGCTCGATCGTCACCTCATGACTGGGGACGGACGCACTGAGTGCTTCCGCCGATGCGCCCGTGCGCGTGACGAGTGCGGGGATCTCGTCTTCGTCGAGTCCCACGGTCGCCTTGCCGCCCTTCACTGAGTTCATCTCGGCGCCGATCTTGTTCCAATCGAGCACGAGAACGCCGTGAATCAGCGAGTCGACCTGCGAGTCCATTTCGGATGGCGCGTCTCCCGTCGGCGCAGACGCGGATCGTGAGGATGGGATCCTCTCCGGGACCGCGGCCATCACGGAGTCGACCGGAAGGTCGTTTCGGACTTCGGTTCGCGGAACGGTCTCGACCGGCGCATTCCTGGGCAGCGCCTCGACCGGCGACTCGACGACCTCGCGCTCGCGAGTCGGCGGCGCGAGCAGCTTCATCCCCCACCATCCCGCCGCTCCCGCGCCGACGAGGAGCGCGCCGGTCAGCACGGCTTTTCCCGCGGTCACGCCGGTCGCGACGGCGGCGGGCGGCACGAGGCCGGCGCGCTTGAAGACGCGCGTGCGCAGTCCGTCGATGAAGCGGCGATCGAGCAGCGCGCCGAGTCCGAGGCCGAGGCCGATCGGCAGGAGCTTGCGCAGCGTGGCGAGCCCGCGATGGATCCTCATCCGCGCGGTGCCGGGTGCGACGTCGAGGACGGCTGCCAGCTCCTTGCCGCCGCGTCCTTCGAACAGATACGGCACGAGCACGGCGCGCTCGGCACCGGGCAGCTCGCCGACCGCGCGCGCGAGCGAGTCGACGAACTCGCGGCGCTCGGCCGCCGCGTGCGGGTCGTCATCGCTCGGCGCCGGCGGCGCGGTCGCGAGCGCGGCGATCGCGTCGAGTTCGTGCCGCGCCTCGCGCTTCTTGATCGCGCGCACCTTGTTCAAGAGGACGCCGACGAGCCACGGCAGGATCGGGCGCGCGTCGTCGAACTCGGCCGCGCACTCGACCGCGGCGAGGTAGGCGTTCGACACCGCGTCCTCCGCGAGCGCGCGGTCGCGCAGCAAATGGCGCGCGATCTTCAGGAGGTGCGGCGCCGTCCCGTCAAACACGCGCGCGAGCGCCGCCGCGTCGCCGGCGGTGCGGTAGCGGACGAACTCTCGGGTCAGCGGATCTCGCTCCATCGAGAGTGCATTCTCGCGAGATGCCCGAGTGTCACACGAAGCGCCGAGATTTTCCGCGACGAGGTTCCTCGCTCAACGAGTTCGGCGCGGAAGTGCCCGTTCCCGGGGTCGTGACCCTCGCGCTCGACCCGCTGTCGTCGAGCCCCTCCGCCGCGCAGTCGCTCACCTCGTCCTGATCGAGCAGACAAGTCGCGGCGTTCGGATCGACGCCGTCCTCCACGACGAGATGCGCCGCCAACAGCGGCGCACGGCACGCCGTACCGCGCGCCATGTTCCCGACCTCCCTCGCGCTCGCGGTGTCCTTGGCTGCGACCGTCCTCCGTCTTCCGGCCCCGCCCGCGGTCGTGTTCGAGCACGACGTCATGGTCCCGATGCGCGACGGCGTGAAGCTCGCGTTCGACATCTGGCGCCCCGCGTCGGGGCGCGTGCCGGCGCTCGTGACGAGGACGCCTTACGGGACCGACTCGCCGGGCATGGAGCACGCGAACGACGCGATGGTGCAGATGGGCTACGCGATCGTCACCGTCGACTGTCGCGGCAAGTTCGGGTCCGAAGGCGAGTGGTACCCGATCCGCAACGAAGGGAAGGACGGCTTCGACAGCATCGAGTGGGTCGCGCGCCAACCCTGGTGCGACGGGAACGTCGGCATGATGGGCGGCTCCTATGACGGCTGGACGCAGATGCTCGCCGCGGCCGAGTCACCGCCGCACCTGAAAGCGCTGCTCCCGCAGGCGACCCCGCCCGACCCGATCCGCAACTTCCCGTGGCAGAACGGGGCGTTCCTCGCGGCGAGCGCTTATTGGGCGCGCATGACGTTCGGCAAAGGCGTCGATCGACTCGAGGATCTCACGGGGAAGTGGAGCTCGATCTATGCGCACCGCCCGCTGATCGAAATGGACCAAGCCGCCGGCGCGGAGATCCCCTACTTCGACGACTGGGTCCGCCATCCGCTCGACGACGACTACTGGCGCTCGATGAGCTACCAGACGCGATTCGCGGACATCGACGTTCCCGCCCTGCACGTGACGGGCTGGTTCGACGACGATCAGGTCGGCGCGCTCTCGAACTTCGTCGGGCTCCGTCGCGCGGCGCGGAGCGAGCGCGCGCGACGCGGGCAGCGCCTCATCGTCGGGCCGTGGGGGCACGTCACGAACGGCGTCACGAAGCTCGGAGAGTTGGACTTCGGCGAGGACGCGCGGATCGACCTGTCGACGCTCACGCTGCGATGGTTCGATCACTGGCTCGGCGGCGCCGACAACGGGATCGAGCGCGAGGCGCCGGTGCGCGTCTTCGTGATCGGACCGAACGTGTGGCGCGACGAGGACGACTGGCCGATCCCGCGCACCCGGTGGACGCCGTACTTCCTCGCGGGCGGCGGACGCCTCGCGGCCGAGGCTCCGGCGGACGCGCCAGCCGACGAGTTCACCTACGACCCCCACGACCCGACTCCGTTCCTCACGGGCGAGCGCTCCGCGCAGGTCGGCGGCCCCGACGATTACTCGACGATTCACCGCACGCGGAAGGATCTCGTGGTCTACGACACCGCGCCGCTCGACGAAGACACCGAGGTCACCGGCCCGATCGCGGTCGTGCTCCACGCCGCGACGAGCGCGCGCGACACCGATTGGACGGCGATGCTGTGCGACGTGCGTCCGGACGGCAAAGTCGTTCGCCTGTCCGACGGCGTGATCCGCGCGATGCTCTCCGAGTCGCTCGAGACGCCGAAGCCCGTCGTGCCCGATGTCCCGCGCGAGTACCGCATCGATTGCTGGGCGACCGGATACGTGTTCACGAAGGGACATTGCATTCGCGTGGCGATCGCGAGCGCCGCGTTCCCGAAGTTCCATCCGAACGCGAACACGGGGAACCGCGACCCTGCCGCGACCGAGTGCGTGGTCGCGCACCAGAAGATCTTCCACGACGCGGCGCATCCGAGCCGCTTGATCCTGCCAGTGATCCCGCCTCGCGCTCCAGCCGGGAAGTGACCTCGGGGTCAGTCGATCTCGGGCGGCGTCGCCTGGCCGCCGGTCACGAACGTGTTGCCGCTGAAGAGCTGGAATGACCCGTCGTTCGCGACGTCGATCCGGCAGTTCTTGAACGTGCAGTTCGTGACCTTCGTGCCCGACCCGCTGTTGTCGAGCCCTTCGGCCGCGCAATCGACGGCGGTGTCATTGTCGAGAACGCAGATCGCCGCCGACGTCGCGAAGTCGAAACCGTCCTGCAGGCTCGACTTCACCACGTTGTCCCGCAGCGCGCAGTTGTCCCCCGACACGAAGAAACCCTCGCCGCACCGGACCGCGCGGTTGCGCAGGATCCGCGAGTTCGAGCAGCCCACTTCGATCGCGGCGTTCGAATTGACGCGGCCGTCGGTGATGACGTTGTCGGTGACGTCGAGGTCGCTCGTCGTGCCCTCGAGGGCGATCCCTTGCTGGTTGAACTCGCGCACGCGGTTGTTCGTGATCACGCACTGCGTGGCCTGATCGACCCGAATCCCGGCGTCGAGCGACGAGCGGATCACGTTGTCCCGGACCGTCGTGCCGGTGCCGCGGATCGAGATGCCGCCGTTCGTGACGTCGGTGACGTTGTTCGCGATCAACGAGTCGTCGCCGAACACGAAGATGGCGCCGTCGGAACAGTTGAGGATGTCGTTGTCCCGCACCGTGACGCGCGCGGTGCCCGCGCCGAACACGAGGACGGCGCCGCCGTCGATGCTGCGGAGTCGGCAGTTCGAGACTTCGGCGTCGGTGCAGGACTCGAGCGCGACGCCCTGGTCGCCGCCGATCTGGCGGATCTCGCAATCGCGCACCTGCAGGTTCGAGGACGACACCACGGTGACGCCGCCGCGGTTCGCGCGCAGCAGGCAGCCGCGGACGCGCAGCCCGTCGCCTTGCACGTGGATCGCCGACTTCGAGCAGCCTTCGATCGCGAGGCCGTTCGCCGCGAAGCCCGCCGCCGCGACCTCGATGCCGAAGCCGTCGCGGGCTGCATCGAGCTTCGCCGCGTTGCGGATCGCGAGGTCCTTGATCGTCACGTTCGCCGACTGCACCGCAATGCCGGGACCGCCGCCGGCGCCGCCGGCAGGCCGCGCCTCGATCAGCACCGCGCCGACGCCGGCGATCGTCAACCCGTCCTTGCCGGCCGGGATCACGACGTTCTCCTGGAAGACGCCGGCGTTCACCTTCACGACGTCGCCCGCGTTCGCGGCGTCGACGCCGGACTGGACGGTCGGGTGCGCGCCGCCCTTCTTCACGGTGACGACGGCCGCCGAGGCGGACGCCGTGAGCGCGCCGGCGAGAGACAGGATCACGAGGGTTCGCATCGGGTTCATCGTCGATTCTCCTGCCGGGGCTCAGTCGATCTCGTGCGGCGTGGACTCGCCGCCGGTCTTGAACTTGTTGTCGGTGAAGGTCGCGGTGCCGTCGTTTGTGAGGTCGAGCCGGCACTTCTTGAACGCGTTGTCGTGGATCGAGCTGTTGGTGCCGCGATGGTCGAGCCCTTCGGCGCCGCAGCGCCGCGCGAGGCAATCGAGCATCTCGAGGTTCGTCGTGCCGGGCCGAACGAAGAACCCGTCGCCGGAACAATTGGTCGCGCGGTTCCCGTCGAGCGTGACGTCTGCGCCGTCGACTTCGAAGCCGGCGCCGAACACGTCGTCCGTCCGATTGCCCAAGAGCCGGGCGCTCGGGGAAATGGTCAGGTCGATCGCCGCTTGCGCCGGGAAGCGCCCGCCGGCGTCGCGGACGACGTTGTCCGCCAGCGTGAGGTCCCCCACCTCGTTGATGGAGATCGACTGCAGTTGTGCACCGATGATCAGGTTGTCGCGGATGTCGGCGCCGTCGACCTCGAAGCAATCGAACGCGCCGGAGCCGACGATCTGCTCGATCCGATTGTCGCGCGCGGCGAAGTCGGTGTTGCCGTCGTCGCCAAACGAGATGCCGCCGTCCGAACCGCGGATTCGACAGCGGCGGATCGTGACGCGACTGCCGGCCGCGGAAACCGCGAAGCCGTCGATGAACCGGAAGGAGCAGCGGTCGATCACGAAGCCGTCGAGCGCCGCGCCTTGCAGGTGGATCCCCTCGACGCATCCGAGGAACGTGCAGCGCCGCGCGGCGCACGATTGCGAGTCGCCGACTTCGAGTCCGGTCCGCGTCGCGCCGCTGATCGTGCAGTTCGACACCTCCGCGTCCTGCGCCGTGTCGAGCACGATCCCGCTGTCGCAGCCGAGCACGCGACA
>CAZBOK010000147.1:0-10398 GCA_964493525.1 uncultured Phycisphaeraceae bacterium
GACCGCGCCGCCGTGCTCGTCCGGGTAGAAGCGCAGTTGCTCGCGCGTGAGTCCGTTCAGGCTGAACATCGCCTCGATGTCGTCCATCACGGTGTCGGACTCGGTCTGCTCGTCGAAGCGCGCTTCGCCCCAATTCTTCGTCACGTAATAGGCGTCTCGCTTGGTCGCGAAGTCGTCGCTTTCGATCATCTCCTTCGACAGCGCCATCATCTTCAGCGTCTGCGCGAACGTCTTCACCGTGTTCACCGACATCGTGCGCACCGAGCGCTGGCGGCCGATCTCGAAGAACCCCTGCTTCTTGTCGTAGTGGACGTTCGACAGCGCGCGCAGCGGCGACTTCAGCTCCGGCTTCTGCAGCTTGCCGATGCGACCGTTCACCTCGCGCGCGACCCGCCGGATCTGCTCGATGGTGTCCTTGTCGCGGCGCTTCGCCAGCCCGACCTCGCGCGCCTTCGAGCGTTTCTTCGCAGCCATCGTTCAGGGTTTCCGCGTCTTCTCGAGGATCTTCTTCAGGCGCCGGCAGGTGGTCTCGCGGTCTTTGTCCGGCAGGCGCAGGATGTCCTTCAGCGCGTCGCCGATGTGGGGGATGAAGCTGTCGATGTAGGACCGCTTCTTCGCCTCGATCGCTTCGCGCCGGCGCCGCGAGATGTGGTGCGACATCCGCCGCCCGCACTCCTGCAGCGCGAGGCGGATCTCCTTGATGATCTCCGGATAGTGCGCGATCGCTTCCTTCGATTCCGACGTGAACGGCACCCACGCGGACGCGACGTGCACGAACACGACCATCGGTCCGACGGGCAACGCGCCCTTCGGCTGCGTCATGTGGTAGTTGCGCCAGTCGGTCGTGATGCACGCCTTGAACACCGCGCACGCGCCCTGCTGATACAGGAGCGGGACGCGGTTCGCGAAGCGCAGGAGTCGGACCGGCTCCTCCGCGGGCAGGTCCGCGCCGCCGTACGCGACGCCGACCTCGACCTGGAACGGGTTGCCGCGATACACGGTGGGCGATCGCGTCGCGGCCGAATAGAAGTCGGCCGCGACCTCCTTCTTCAGGCCGGCGAGGATCAGCGCTTCGCCGACCGGCGACAAGCAGTCGGTCGGCGGCGCCATGATCTTCACGCGCCCGATCGCGCGGTGGATCTTCTCGATGTCCGGCCCGTGCACGCGCGCGATCGGCATCGCCGGGTCGACGCCCGCCTCGGTGCAGATCGCTTCCGCGACCGCGCGCGAGACGCGCGAGAAGTGCGACTGCAGGAAGCCCGACAGGTGGCGTGACGTCGCGACCTTCGCGAGCTCGATCAGCATGCCGAGCTCGACGCCGTGCGGATGCGGCTGGATCTCCTTCGCCTCGACCGGGAGGTTTTTGGTCGCGCGCGCGAAGCGGATCGGTTCGCCTTCCGGCGGTTGGTAGGTCATCTCGAGGTGCGGGTTCGCGATCGCGACCTGCTCGAGGAAGTCGTCGACCGACTGACGACCCTTCTGATATCGCGCCTCCAGCTCGAGCTCGACGCGCGTCCCGTGCTCGATCTCCCAATCCGGGACGTGCCGATGGTGCTGCACCTCCGGCCGGTTCTTCAGCGTGTTGATGCGCAACTCGAATTGATCGGCGGGCTTCTTCTTCGAGATCCGCGTCGTGACCCTGATCGGCTTGCCGGTCGTGAGCTGCCCGTACATCGCCGCCGCGGAGATCCCGATGCCCTGCTGCCCGCGCGACTGGCGCAGGCGGTGGAACTTCGAGCCGTACAGGAGCCGCGCGAACACCGACGGCACCTGCGCCGCGACGATGCCGGGGCCGTTGTCCGTGACCGAGATCGTGAAGCGGTCGTCGACGCCGGCGACCGGTTTCACCACGACCTGCAGATCCGGCAGGATCCGCGATTCCTCGCACGCGTCGAGGCTGTTGTCGACCGCCTCCTTCACCGCCGTCAAGAGCGCCTTGCGCGGGTTGTCGAAGCCGAGCAGGTGCCGGTTCTTGGTGAAGAACTCGGAGACCGAGATCTCGCGCTGCTTCTCCGCCATCTTGCGCGCGGTCGATTCCGTCGGCTCCGCGCGTGCGGGGGCGGGTTTCGACTGCGGAGCCCGTTTCATCGCGGCGGCGGTGGCCATCGCCGCGGATGGTAGGCCGCGGGGTCGTCGAATCAAGCAACGCCGGGGCGCACGCACTCCGGCGCGACTTCGCGCGCGAGCTCCAGGAACCGCGCGAGCCCGGCGCGGGCGCGCTCGTCGAGCGCGTAGCGGATCGATCGACAGAGGTAATGGCGCGCGCGCTCCGCGGGAATCCCCGACGCTGCGGCGAAGCGATCCGCGAACGCGTCGCGCCGCGCGAGTCCGCGCGCCGCGGCATCCGCGAGCGCGAGCGCGATTCGCGGATCGGGAGTCGCTTCGCGGGCGAGCCACACCGCCCACGTGAACGGCAACTGGGTGGCGCGCGTCCATTCCTCGCCGAGATCGACGACGACGGGCACGTCGCGCCGGCCGGTCAGCGCCGCGTCGCCGATCACGAGCGTGAGGTCCGCGTCGGAGGTCCGCGGATCCGGCGCCGGGCCGATGCGCGTGAACTCGACGTCCCGGCGGCCGTGGAACGCGCGCACGATCACGCGCGCCGCGGCCGCCGCGCAGAGGCTCGCGCCGTCGAGCGCGATCCGCCGCGCCCGCGCGATCGGGCCGCTCCCCGCGAGGATCACGCTCTCGACCGGGCCGTCGCTCGTGATCGCGACGTCGCCGACGATCGCGCCGTCGGGGCGTTTGCCGACCTCGATCGCCGACACGAGCGCGACGTCGAGGTCGCTGCGGTCGAGATCGGCCGCGAGCCGCGACGGGATCTCCTCGCGATATCGGATGCGCGGATCGTCGGCGAGGCCGTCGACGAGCGGGCGCGCGTTCAGGTACGGCACCGAGCCGACGCGCGGGAGGTCATCGGGCCGCGCCGACGGCGAGCCGCTCACTTGCGCAGACCTTCCGGCAGCAGCTTCAACGCGTCGAGTGCGCGCAACGCGTTCTCCGCGTACATCGCGTGGCCGCGCGCGTTCGGGTGCGGGTCGGACGCGCTGTTCCGCAGGTCGTGGTCGAGGGAAGGGCGGTCCCACGCGATCGACGCGTACGGCACGTTGCGCTCGGCGCAGCCTTTCGCGATCGCCGGCACGCCGTACAGATCGAACAGCGCGAGCTTCACGCCGCGCGCTTCCGCGGCGCGCGCCGCCCGCGCGTAGAGGTCGAGCGAGAGCCGCGTGCCGTCCTTCATGTTGTCGTACTGCTCGATCAGCTCGTGCTCGTCCTGCGGCGACATGCGGAAGATCAACTCGAACATCAACAGGTGGCGCAGGTTCGGCAGCGTCGCCGACATCACGCGGCGTGCGACGCCGTCCTCGAGCAGCACGCGCAGGAGGTTCACGCCGCGGCCGCGCGCGGTCGCGAGCTCGCCGATGCGGCGCAGCTCGTCGGTGTCGATCGCGACGTCGTTGCGGTTGAAGAAGAACAGGACCAGGTCGGGCTCGAGCGCGAGCGCCTTCTTCTGGAACACCGTGTACTGCTGGATCGATTCGTACCCCTGCACCGCGAGGTTCAGCACCTCGACCTTCTTGCCGCCGCGCGCGTTCAGCTCGCGCTCGATGAGCGACGTCATCGTCTCCTCGAGCGGGACGCCCCAGCCGAACGCGACGGAATCGCCGAGCACGACGATGCGGTACGTGTCCGCCGGCTTCTTCGCGCCGAACTCGCGGCCGCGGAAGCCGAGCCGGTTGATCCGGTAGTGCACGCCGGCGTCGATGTCGCCGTCCGGGACCAGCTCTTCCCAACCGGTCGGCGCGTCCGGCATCTGCCGCAGGTGCGGCTTGAAGATCTCGTTGTTCGTGAAGTGCGAGATCCCGAACGGGTCGATCCAGCCGATGACGAGATCGCACGCCTTCGCGGCGATCACCGTCGCGACGAGCGCGAGACCGAGCCGGAGGATCCAGCGACGCCGCGGCGGCGCGAGCGCGGGCTCCGTCACACCCGGGCTTCCTCGCGGCGGATCACGCGGTACAGCGTGTCGCGCTCGACCGCCTCGAAGCCGGCGTCCTGGATCAGCTTCACGAGCTCCGCGCGCGTGAGCGATTGCGGGGTCGTCGCGCCGGCGTCGTGGTAGATCTTCTCTTCGCTCACCGTGCCGTCGATATCGTCCGCTCCGCACGTGAGCGCAAGCTGCGCCGTCGCGATGCCGAGCATGATCCAGTAGGCCTTCACGTGCGGCACGTTGTCGAGCAGGAGGCGCGCGACCGCGATGGTGCGCAGGTCGTCGTGCGCCGTCGGCGCGGGGATGTCGGCCATCTCCGAGTTGTCGGGATGGAACGCGAGCGGGATGAACGTCTGGAACCCGTGCGTCTCGTCCTGCAGCGCGCGCAGCCGCAGCAGGTGGTCGACGCGCTCCGCGATCGTCTCGATGTGGCCGTAGAGCATCGTGCAGTTCGAGCGCAGTCCGGCGCGATGCGCGACGCGCGCGATCTCGAGCCAGCGCTCCGCGCCGATCTTCAGCGGGAAGATCGCCTGGTGCACGCGCTCGGCGAAGATCTCCGCGCCGCCGCCCGGCAGCGAGCCGAGCCCGGCGTCGATCAAGTCCGCGAACACCGCCTCGAGCGGCTTCTTCGCGACGCGCACGATCTCCTCGATCTCGACCATCGTGAACGCCTTCACGTGGATCGACGGCTTGGCCGCCTTCACCGCGCGCAGGAGGTCGAGGTAGTAGGAGTAGGGGAGCTTCGGGTTGATGCCGGCGACCATGTGGATCTCGGTCACCGGTTCATGCAGCCGTTCGCGCACCTTCGCCGCGACGTCGTCGGGCGACATCGTGTAGGCGCCGTCCTGGTTCGGCAGGCGCTGGAACGCGCAGAACTTGCACAGCTTGTTGCACACGTTCGTGTAGTTCACGTGCATGTTCACGTTGAACCACGCGACGTCGCCGTGCAGCCGCCGGCGCACGCGGTCGGCGAGCGCGGTCACCGCGAGCAGGTCCTCCGCCGCGAACAGCTTCACGCCGTCGTCGAACGAGAGGCGCGCTTTCGCCTCGACCTTCTCGGCGATCGCGGAGAGGCCGGCGCGGCGCATGCGGTCGAAGTAGAGCCGGTCGTTCACGACGTCGCCTCCAGTGCCGGCGCCGCGACGCGACCGCGCGCATCGATGATCTCGTAGAAGAAGTTGCGCCGCCGCGGCGTGAAGCCGGCCGCGGTGATCTGTCGCTCGATCTCGGCGAGCTGGATCAGCTCGAACGTGCCGGCCGCGGACACGACGTTCTCCTCCATCATGCCGCCGCCGAAGTCGTTCACGCCGAAGCGGAGCGACGCCTGCGCGCACTTGGCGCCCTGCGTCACGTAGCTCGCCTGGATGTTCGGGATGTTGTGGAGCACGATGCGCGCGACGCTGACCACGCGCAGGTAGGTCGCGGGCGTGGTCTTCTCGGCCTCGAGGCGCGTGCCCTTCGCGTTCTGGTAGTTCCAGCACGCGAACGCGGTGAAGCCGGAAGTCTCGTCCTGCAGGTCGCGGAGCCGGAACAGGTGCTCGATGCGGTCGGCCGACGTCTCGACGTGGCCGAACATCATCGTGCCGGTCGTCTTCAGACCCTGGTGATGCGCCTCGCGCATCACGGCGAGCCATTCGTCCGACGAGCACTTCTTCGGCGCGATGATCTTGCGCACGCGGTCGACCAGGATCTCCGCGCCGCCGCCCGGGATCGACGCCATGCCGGCCGCCTTCAACCGCGCGATGACGTCGCCGATCGTCGTCTTGTCGATCGCCGCGAGGTGCTGGATCTCCGGCGGCGACATCGCGTGCAGGTGGAGCGACGGGTAGCGCGCGCGGAGGTCGCGCAAGAGCTCCTCGTAGTGCGACACGCGCAGGTGGGGGTGGTGGCCGCCCTGCATCAAGACGAGCACGCCGCCCGCCGCGACCAGCTCGTCGAGCTTCGTGTAGATGACCTCGCGATCGAGGACGTACCCCTCGTCGCTCGTGGGCCGCCGGTAGAACGCGCAGAAGTCGCAGTCGGTCACGCAGACGTTCGTCGGGTTGATGTTGCGGTCGACGATGTACGTCACCATCCGCTCGGGATGGAGGCGCCGGCGCACGGCGTCCGCGAGGAAGCCGAGGGTCGCGAGGTCGGCGTGATCGTGGAGGAACAGCGCCTCGTCGCGGTCGATCGGCGTGCCGGCGAGGACGGCGTCGGAGATGGTGTCGAGTCGGGAGGACATGCGGCGGGACAGGTTAAGGGAAGGCGCGAGCGGAGCGAAGCGGGGAAGCGGGAGGGGAACGGGAGCGGGAGCGGGAGGCGGAGGGGGAGCGTGCCCGTGCCGGAGGGGGCCGCACGCTTGACGCGCTCCGCAGTCCGGTCATACTCCGGGTATGAAGACTGCGGTTTCCATTCCGGATGATGTCTTCGCGGACGCCGAAGCGCTCGCGCGGCGGCTCAAGAAGTCGAGGAGTGAGCTCTACAGCCGCGCGCTCCGCGAGTACGTCGCCCGTCACGCGGACGATCGCGTGACAGAAGCCCTCGACCGGGTTGCCGAGGCCACGAGCGAGCGAGACCGCAGCTTCGCGATCGCTGCGGGCCGGCGCCGGTTGAAGCGCTCGGAATGGTGATCGCGCAGGGCGACGTCTGGTGGGCGGAGCTGCCGGAGCCCTCCGGGTCCGAGCCGGGGTTCCGCCGTCCCGTCGTCGTCGTGCAGTGCGATGCATTCAATCGGAGCCGCATCGCGACGGTTGTCTGCGTCGTCTTGACGAGCAACCCCCGATGGGCGGACGCGCCGGGCAACGTCGCGCTTCTCGCGCGGGCCACCGGGCTCGACAAGGATTCCGTCGCCAACGTCACGCAGGTCGTGACGCTCGACCGGGCGATGCTGACCGAGCGCGTCGGAAAGTTGTCGGCGGCGAAGCTCGGGTTGATCCTGCAGGGAGTCGACGTCGTGTTGGGGCGGTGAGGGCGGAGAGAAGCAGCGTCGCGCCGGCGGCTCGCGCGGGAGTTGGGAGTTGGGAGTTGGGAGGTGGCTGTTGGGAGTTGGCGTTGGTCAGGTCCGCTTGGAGAGCGGGATCGTTCGAGCCAGGACGTTCAGGCGCTTGGCGAGGGACGATGCTCGGGCCGCGGTCGGCGTGGCGATCTCCTTTGGTCCGTAGCCGAGGCGCGTCGCGAGCGAGAGTTGGTATTGAACCTCGAGGGCGGAGCCGAGTGCTTGCCGCACGAATTGGGCGAACTCGCGCGGCGAGTCGCGCGAGCAGCCCTCGACCAGGTTCGACGCGATCGACACGACTGCCCGCCGCAGCTGCGCAGTGAGTCCAAAGCGCTCGTCTGGCGGAAACGCGCGCGTGAACGCGTGGACGTCGAGGACTAGCGCGTCGGCGAGCTGGAAGACCTGAAGTCGATTCGGATCGCGCATCGCTCCCGCACGAAACGGTCACCGTCACATCCGTCACGCAAGAACGCTCGCCGTGCTTCCGAGTTACTCAAGAAAGCCCCCGCACCGTCGCACCCCGCGCGTTTCGTAGCCCCAACACCCAAGACCTACTTCCCAACTCCCATGACAATCCTGGCGGGGCGGAGGCTCAGGTTGAGGGTGAGGATCGACGGAGCGTCCCAGTCGCGGTGCGCGGAGCGCGCGTGCGAGGCGGGGTTGCTGAAGCTGCCGCCGCGGTTGACGCGGTGCGCGGGGCCCCCTGCATTCAACCTGAGCACGAATCCGAGCACGCACGCGGAGGACGCATTCGGGACGCGCCTTCGAATCGAGTTCCTCACGTTGAAGTTGATCGACTTCGAGCCGCGGCTCGACGCGATCGATCGATGGTTCGATCTCGCGGTCACGACGACGTCGCGCGCGGAGTTCGCGCGCGCGCTCGCCGCCGATTGACTCCCGATTGCGCGCGGCGTACACCCGCTCGCACCCCAACGCGATCGAACCGCCTGCTCGAACTGCCCGGAGGACCGCCATGCTGCGTCCTGCACTCTGCGTCGCCGTGTCCGTCGCGTTGTCGCTCGGAGTTCGCGAGGCGGTCGCGCAGAACGCGCCGCCCGCGCCGATCGACATCGACTTCTCGTTCAGCTACTCGGGCCAGTCGGTCAGCGGCCGATTCATCGGCTTGAACGTCGACGCGAACGGGAACGCGACGGAGGTCGACCCGACCCGCGTGCTCCTCTTCCACGTGCCGGCGACCGTCGGCCTGACCGCGAGCCCGAGCAACCCGTTCGTGTTCGTGCCGAGCACGTTCGAGCGCTCGACCTACTTCTCCGGCACGCTCAGCTCGACGGTACCGGGCGTGTACGGGTTCAACGTCACGCACTTCCAGCTCTCGGCGCCGCAGCAGAACCTGTTGATGATCGACACCGTGAACGACGTCACGCTCGTCTTCAACTTCGGCGCGTCGGCCGGGCCCGAAGGCGGCGTCGCGACCTACGGGATCATGGCGGAGGAGGACGCGCTGTGGCCCGCGATCAACACGAGCGTCTCGTACGGCACCGTTCCGCCGGCCGCGTGGGCGAACCTCGGCTCCGGCCTCGCCGGCACGAGCGGCGTCCCGAGCCTCGTGGGGTCCGGCGCGCTCACCGCGAACTCGGCCGGAGCGTTGACGCTGACCTCCGCGAATCCATCCGCTCCCGCACTCGTGCTCGTCTCGTTCGCGAGCGCGCCGACGCCGTTTCGGGGTGGCGTGCTGTTGGCGTTCCCGCCCGCCGCGTCGGCCGTGCTGAGCACCGATGCCGCGGGATCGATCGTGATGCCGTTCACGTGGCCTGCGAACGTGCCGCCGCTCACCGCCGTGTTCGTGCAGACGGTCGTGCTCGACCCGGCCGGGCCGCAGGGCGTGTCGATGAGCAACGCGGTGCGAGCGGTCGCGCAGTAGTCGACCGCTGTCGTCTCAAGGCGACGCGAACTCCGGCTTGATGTCGACCGGCAGGTTCTCGAGGCGCCTCAGGTCGCCGAGCAACTCGTCTCCGACCGTCCCGTAGGCGTCGTAGAGCTTGAGCGTGCCGACGTAGTCGCCGTTGCCCTGCAGCACGCAGATCTCGCGGCACAAGTCGGTCGTCACGCTCTCGAACTTCGCGAAGTCGATTGAGTAGCGCCCGTCCGCGTCGCGGGAGATCGCGCCGTTCTTCATCATCCAGTTGAACTGGATCGCGTTCGCTTTCCCGTGCGCGTCGGCGGTGCCGAAGCGGATCGAGCGGAACAGTCCGGCGAGGTAGGTCGGCCCGAGCGCGTTCTTCTGGTCGGCGGGGTAGAGCCCCTTCTTCATCATGAAGAAGAGGTTGTAGACGCCCATCACGTCGGCCTTCGCTTCCTCGATCGCGGAGTACAGCTCCTTCAGCGCGAGGCGCACTTCCGTGGGCTGGCCGTTCACGACGATCTTGCCCGGGCCGAGCCCGTGCGAGAGTTCATGGAAGAGCGTCTGGTTCGTGAAGGCGTCGGCCGTGACGAGCGGCACCTGATCGGCGCGCAGCATCCGCGACGCGATCGGCCGCAGCATGCGGTCGAACTTCGCGCGGATGAAGTTCCGGAGCAGCACCTTCTTGCTCCCCTTCGCTTCGCGCACCGTCTCGTCGTTCGGCAGGTTGAACGCGATCGTCTGCACTCCGAAGCGCGCTTCGCCGCCGGTGCGCACGACGTCGACCAGGCGGATCGGCGAGTCGCTGCCGCGGTTCTTGTTCTTCATCTCCTCGGGGATCGGGAGGTTCATCTCCATCGCGGGCAGCTCGGACTTCCAGATCGCGAGCTTCTTGCTCTCCGCGGGATCGCAGACGGTGATGAACGCTTCGAACGCGGCCTTGTAGCCGAACAGTCCGTCCTCGTAGGTCTCGTACGGGCCGATCGTCGCCTCGAGCGGGCTGTCGAGATCCATCCAGTCGATGTCGCTCTGCATGTACCGGTCGTCGCGGAACGCCGCGGCGCGCGAGCGGCAGAACTTCGCGAGCGACGCGTTTCGCGTCGCGTCGGCGGCGGCCTCGAGCTCGCGTGCCGCGGGCTCGAGCCACTCGCGGTACGCCTGCGAGTATGGCGTCGCGACGAGCCGCGTGCGGTCGGACGCGTCGCGCGAGACGACGGTCGTGAGGCCCTTCAGCGCGTCGGCCTGGTCGGGATGCGCCGCGACGTAGCGGTCGAACTCGTCCTTGCCGAGATCCTCGGGGTAGAAGCCGGCGCCGGCCGGCTTGCCGCCGACCGCGACGAACGGTTGCTCGTCGATGCGGTCCCACGGCCCGCCGTGGATCTCGAACAACGATTTCGCCGCGCCGTCGAGCCGCGCCGCGAGCGCCGGATTCCCGGCCCACGTCTGCAGCAGGAAGATCGGATCCATCAGGCGCGCGGCGGCGACGAGGTGCGCGAGCGCGGCCTGCTCCGACGCGGGGAGGAACGACAGATCGAGGCGGATCTCGACCGGCGCGAAGCGCGCGAGGCG
>CAZBOK010000148.1:0-10394 GCA_964493525.1 uncultured Phycisphaeraceae bacterium
AGGTGGACCTGCTTGGCCGAACCAGAGGTGGACCTGACAGGGCGGACCTTGACACTTGGAGCGCCGGAAGCGCTCGATGAACGCGGTCCCGCCGCCATCGGGCTCCTGAACGACGTAGAGCGTCGGAATCCCGTCGAGCGCGTCGGCGTGTTTCTCGCGCCATAAGTCTGCGCCGGGGATCCCGAACGTCGGAACCCCGTTGAACCATCCGGTCCAAGCATCTGTTTCTCCTTCGACGATCGCGCAGAAACCCACCGCGCGCGCTTCGTGAAGTCGGTCGAGCCCGTACGGAATCGCTTTGCTCCCCGTCGCCCATGAGAACCGTCCATCGCGTTGGCCGGCGGATTTGTTGAGCCGATGGCGATATCGGATCGCCACTTCTTGGCCGTTCGCGTCCCGGTAGGGAATTCGAAGCCCACGCGACGGGTCTTCGGTGACGCCGAGCCCAGCGAGGAAAGCGGGCGGGATTCCCTTCGCAGATTCGATGTCGCGAAGAGTGACGATCCGCTCTGGCGCGCGAGAGCCGGATGCGAAGCACTCGCGAACCGTCCCGCCGAAGCCGGCGACGATCGCTTCGAGCGAGCATCCCGCGAAGCAGTAGAACAATACTCGACCGTCACTGCCGCGCGCGATCGAGAGCGACGGGGTTTCGTCTCCGTTGCCTTTCCCGTGGCCACTGGCAGGGCAGGGAATCGACTCGTCCGATCCATTCCAGCCGTGCGCGCGAATGCGCGCGAAGATAGGCGCTTCGTTCGGGTTCACTTCGCCCCGCCTTTCTCGTGAGTGCGGAGCCAGGCGCGGAGAGAGTCGGGAGAGAAGAGCACGCGGCGACGAATGCGGACGCAAGGCAACTGTCCACCGCGAGCCAACGACCAAACGGTTCGCCGGCTGAGTCCGAGGAGTCGAGCGGCTTCTTGCATGTTCACGAGCAGCGGCGACGCGTCGGGCGGGTTGAGCGAGTTCATCGGCCGCCCCCTTCCCGGCGCGGTTCGCGCGCCATTTGGAGGAGCGTTTCGCGAACCGCTTCGACGTTGAAGAGCCGTCGACGGCCAGCGCGAAGGACGGGGATGCGTCCCGCCGCGACCTCGGATTCCAGCCACTTCGCCGGAACCCGAAGCGCGAGCGCGAGAGCGCGGAGGGAGACGAGTTCGTTGTGTTGATCCATGCGCGACAGGATCACGAACTCACGCGGGCGGGAACCGGGTCGAGAAGCGGGCTTCTAGCGGGCTTTTTCCGGAATCAGCGCATAGACCCCTTTGGCGACCTCCCGGATCATCGTTTTCCAAGCCGGATGGTGGCCCTTCCCATTCTTCGCCCTGAACACGTGCGAGAGTCGAAGGTCGTTGTCGGCCGAGTCGATCATCTCGGAGAGCTTCGACCTACTGACGTTCGGCGTCTCGTTCCGGAACGCGTCGAGTAGCACCTCGACGATCTTCGCCTGACGTCCCGGCGCGAACTCATACCGCTTGCCATACCACGAGACGGACGTGCAGTCCGGCGACGCGCTGTAGCGAAGTGTCACGCCCTGAGTCGACGCGGCCGGCGCAGCGGCGTCTCGCCACGCGCGTCGGATGCTCCCGCGCAGCGCAGCGAGCGAGTCGAGAACGGGCCCTGCATCGCGATCCTTAGTCTCGTACCGGGAGAGCCGACCGAACGCGGAGCCATCGCAACCGTGAAGTTCGAACAGGCGCTCGATGCGTTTGCCGTAGCGTTCACTCGCTTCCCAGAAGATCGTCCGGGGATGAAGCTCTCCCACGGCATCGTGGAGTCGTTCGCGCCACGCCTTGAGCCGCTCTGCTCGCGCATTTTCCTGCGAGATACAATCGCGAAGCACCCGGGCGTAGCCAGCCCAGTTCGGATCCTTCCGAGCCAACCGGAGCGCATCGGCTGCATCCTTCCTGGTCGCGGTCCTGGCATCGATGAGCGCGGCGCGCAGCGGCACCAAGTCGAAGCTCGCGAGTAGGTCTTTCGCCGGAACCGGCAGCATGAACGTCGGGATCTTTCGCCGGAAATGCTCTGCATCGAACAAGCGCGCGAGGCAAGCGAGGGAACGAATCGACGGGGAGTCGATGTGTGAACGAAGCCGGCTCACGGCTAGACGCATCGTGCGAAGCGCTCGCAGGTCGTCCCGCAATCGATCCCTACTGAACTGCCCGCGTCTCGGAGCGCGAACGCTGTTCTCGACAGGCTCCGAGGAGTCGGCGCGCTCGCGTTTTCTCTTCACCGAAGAATCTCGTTGTCCCGATCGATCGCCCGTGTGAACGGACCCCTAGCAATTCAGTAGTCCGGAGCGCCTTCACCCTATACAGCACTGTCCAGAATGATAGCATCCGCTACGTCTTCGACGGCGCGCAAGGGGCGCGCGCGTGTGGGGCTCCGGAGAGGGTCGCTCAAATGAGTGCATCGAGACTCGCAACATTCGCGTTCGTTCTTGCGGGAGTCGTCGCGACGCTTCCAACCTTAGCGAGAGCGCAGTGCATCCTGTACGAATTCAGCAAGTCCTCGCCATCTGACGGTTCGTCCGGAGACGGCTTTGGAACCTGCGTTGACTCCGACGCCAACGTCTTCGCGATCGGGGCGCCTCAACACGACGGGCCCGGCGATTCAGGCCGCGTTTACGTTTTTGGCCTAGTCGGTGGCGTTCCAAGCGAAGTCACGATTCTCAAGGCTGCTGACGCTGCGACCACCGACTCCTTCGGACAGGCTGTGTCAGTCTCGAACACCACGATCGCGATTGGGGCACCGAACGACGACGTCGTAAACGGAGATGCCGGATCCGTTTATGTGTTCGACAAACTCGGTGGCGCGTGGTGGCAGACGGCGAAGCTCACGACAATGAGTAACCTGCCCGCGGGAGCGCAACTCGGAAGTTCCGTAGCTCTCGACGGCAATCGCCTCGCAACAATTGCCACTGGCATCAGTCGCCTCTACGTCTTCGAACGAACAGGATCAACGTGGAATCAAACCACGAATATATCTACACCAGTATCACAACCGACGCGCGTCGCACTAAGAGGCGACCGCATAGTTGTTGGGAGTCCCGGCAACAGCCGTATTGATATTCTCGAACTGCAGAACGGTGTGTGGACCCCCGTTCATTTCCTGACTACTACGGGCAACCTCGGCGTCTCTCTCGACTTGGGGAAAGACATGATCGTCGCGGGCAGGGGTTCCGCTGAATCGGCGATCGTTTACGAGGGTTCCGGGGTCTCTTGGACAGGAACAACGCTAGTGCCGAGCGACCCGCACCCATCCGCCGGGTTCGGCACATCCGTCGGTTGTGCAGGGACACGCATCATCGTTGGCGCGCCGTTGAGCAACAATTTCGGTAATGCGTACGTCTTTGAACGTCACTCAGGAACTTGGATTCAATCGCTTGAATACGCGCCGAGCGACACTTCCGCATCGTTCGGTTCTTGCGTCGCGCTCGCGGGTGACACCGCGCTTGTCGGAGCCTATTACACCGGATCAGGACATGCGTTCTGGTACAGCTCGAAACCGATCATCTCGGAGTACGGGCAGGGGTGTGACGGATCCGGTGGGTTCACGCCACGTCTCTCCGCGACGGGCTGCGCACGCTCCGGGGGATTCCTAAATCTCTCTATCGACTCGGCCCTCGGCGGATCTAATTCATTGGTGCTATTTGGACTTCAGGAAGTGCCAGCGCCGTCGGAAACGTGTCCCCTCTTGATCGCCCCCGTGCTTCCTCCGATGTTCGTCCTTCCCCTGTTCGGGGCGGGCTCAGGTGCGGGATCGATCACGGTCTCCGGATCGCTCCCGTCTGCGTTCAGCGACTATACGTTTACTGTGCAGGCGTTCGTCGCCGACCCGGCGCGGACGAAGGGGTACGCGACCACTAATGGATTGCGCGTGGACGTTCAGTGAGAGGAAAGAACCACACTTGGCGCCTAAGGCGCGCGCACCGCAACCCACTCAGTCTGGACAGGCTGCGGAACGAACTCGCGATCAGAATGGTAGTGGACCGTCGGCCGGATGCGCTTCCGGAAGCGAACGCGTGGAACCGCGCGCTCATACGCCCGTGATCGTACAGCGCGACGACACTAGGGGCGTTTGATGAACTGTGGTCCTGTGACACTGCCGGCGGCTGACATTGCGCTCAACCTCCCTCCGGAAGAATTAGCCGGTCTCATTCTCGTAGGCCTCAATCGGGAGTTCTTGAAAGAGATAAGGAACAACTCGATCTTCTCTTTCTCTCTCCACAACCTGACTCTGGGGATTCGAAATCGATCGCCGGAACTCGCCTTAGCGGTCTCTGAGGCACTCTCATGGCTAATTCGGGAAGGGCTGCTCGTTCACGCTCCGGAACAGATTGGGTGCCTCGTGCCGTCTCGACGCGCGCGGGAGTTCAAGACTACGGACGACGTGCGCGACTTCCGTAAGGCAGCGCTGCTACCGCGTGCTCAACTCCATCCAGTGATCGCTCAACGCGTGTCCGTCTCGTTCGCTAGCGGCCGCTTTCAGGATGCCGTTTTCCAAGCTTTTCAAACGGTAGAAGTCGAAGTGCGCGCGTCAGCAAAGCTCCCAAATAGCTTGATCGGTGTGGGACTGATGCGCAGGGCATTTGATCCGGAGAATGGCGCACTGACCGACATGACCGCTGAAAAGGGGGAGCGAGAGGCGCTTAGCGCGCTTTTTGCAGGTGCGATTGGCTCGTACAAGAATCCGGCGAGCCATCGGCACGTTGCAATCGAAGCCGAAGAAGCTGTCGAAATGATCGTGCTAGCGAGTCACTTGCTTCGCATCGTAGGGGCGCGGGCACCGAAGGAGTAGCCGTCGTGGGGCCTCGCGGAACTCGCGCGCCATCGTCATGGACAGTCGGATACCCTCAATCGGACGGGAAACTCTCTGTGGAGTTTCGCAGCTTCGAGTAACGAGCGGACTCCTGGGATCGCTCCGACGGCGGCCGGGTCCGCCCCAATAACTAGAGGGCACTCTCGACCGAAGACGATCTCCCGCAAAGGAAGTCCGACTCCGAGACTTGCGTAGTCCGCTTCCATGAACCGGACGGTGCGCCCGCGCTGTTCGCGAATCCTTGGAGGATTCCACCCCGGTGTGATGGGCTTTCCATTGACGAATAGATCCAACTGAAGTAGTCGTGATTCCTTCTCGCGTTCATACTCTTCCTTGTCTTTCATTAGGCACGACAACATACGTGCGTAAGTCGACACCACGTGGGGAGCAACGCGAAGCAAGCCGCTACGTGCATAGTGCGAGCGAGTTGAGCCATCATCGAGGTACTCCCGCGCGAGTATGCGCCACGCTGAACTCCACGTGCGCATGACCAAGTCCTTGATGATCGTGCTCTGCTGCTCTCGTTGGTAGCGGATCGTGATCAAGCTGCGCCGTTCGTCGGGCGCTGGTTCGCGCAGAAGGCGTGCGTCGAATCCGAGCACAACGCCTCGTGCGGAGTCGCCGTACTTGGACCACATGTTCGGGAGCGAGTCCGAAATGCATAGGGAGGCGACGTAGGCATCGATGGTGATCACAAAGTCTGGCGGCTGCTGGTGCATGTATTCTGCCAGTCTCTGTATGAATGCCCGACGATCTGGCGCCGATCCGGATTCAAGCAGGATGCTGGGAAGCACTTGCGGTGCAAGCAGGCGTGCCAGCTGCATTTCATTCGGATCTTCGAGCGCCTCGGTGTGAGACAGTCGAAACACTCCGGAGCACAGAATGGATTGTGCGCTGGTGAGCGAGGTGTAGTGGTAGAGAATCTCGGGAGTGGTCGGCTCGTCCTGCGCTGCAAGGTCGGCAATCACTGACTGGCATGCTGTAAGCAGGTCGCCGGCGTGGACCGTGGACTTTGCGATATCCCACGGTTCGAGGGGCGATTCGAACAAGGCTCGGGTCGGAAGCGAGAGCGTCGGGCAAGTGAGTGTCAGTCGGCGAACCACTCGGGACTCAGTGCACCGTCAAGCGAAGTCCATTCGTCGCCGAGAATCCACGTGCGACGCCGGGGTCAGCAACGAACCCCTGAAGGTATACCGACGTAGCAGGGAAGCCCGAGGGAACTGTAGCGACAAAGTCGAGCAGGCCGTTTCCGGGACCGCTTCCGAAGATTGGGAGGACGGCTGTCGGCCCAGACGGGACCAAGTCTAGATAACAAGGGCCGGCAATCGGCAGTTGCGCCACGCCCAGGCCGAGCATGAGAAGGCACGTACCTCCGCCAAGCGCGGAGCTAACTCTGAATTGCATCGTCTGCCCAGGGGTGGCGCACCCGTCATAGCTGTTATCGAAGCGGAGTCGTGGCGTGAATTCGCCGGACCCGGGGCACGACGCGCCATATACGGCCGATTCATTGGGTGTGCCGCGATAGACGTACGCGGCACCGCTCGCCGCGGCGTTCCCCGTCATTCTATCCGCGGCGATTACTACACGGTCTGACTGCGCGGCGACTCGACCGCCGAAGTGGCCGGAGAATTCAGCATCGCTGGGCTTTATTGCAAGGCGGAAGCTCCAGGCGCCGTTTTCATTTCCATACACGTATAAGGATCCACTTTCTCGTGGTGGAGTGTAGTCGGTATCTGACCCTACGTAGAGGTTTCCATTCGATAGCGAGAGTGCTTGCCGGTCGTCAGTGAACGCGTCCGTAGTCACGATGGTGTCTTCGGTTAGCCAAAATGGTCCCGCCTTGCGAAATATGGTAACTGCGAGGGCGCTCCCGTGGATGTATGACGCGGCTATGCGCGCTCCATCGGTCGCAATTCCATATCCAAAGGCGTCATCGGTTGGAATGCTCGGCGGGAGCAAACGACTGGTTAGCTCCCACGTGCCATCCTGATTCCCATCCTCGAAAACGTACACGACGCCTCTCGCACTTGGAGACACTGTCTCGCCTCCCGCGGAGACGACGATCACCGAAGATGTCACAGCGAGTCGTTTTCCGAAGAACGCGCCAGCGGGATAGTTGGGCGGGGAGAGCTTTTGATGGACCGACCACGAACCGGGGGAGGTCTCGCCCAGTAGATACACGACGCCATCGTAGTAGGATGGACTGACGGAATGCACAAAAGGCGCGCCGACAATCAAGACGCCATTCTGCAGGGCGACTGAGTAGCCGAATCCGTCTCCAATGTGTAAGTCCGGCGGAAAGACCTTTGCCGTCTGGCTCCACACGCCGTTCACTCGATCGAACACGTATACGGCTCCGGTAGATGGTCCCAACGCCGTCGGTTGAAATGGAGCCCCGATCGCGATCCGGTTTCCTTCGATCGCCGCGGAATATCCGAAGTGGGAGCTTGGTACCGGGTCAGACGGCGTGAGTGTCGCGACACTCGTCCACGTGTCAGTCACTGTTTCTTCGAACACGTAACCAGCATTGCCGTTCACTGGCTGAAACGGATCTCCGGCGGTTATCACGATTGTTCCGTCGGATCCGATCGCGACGTCTCGGCCGAAATGGTCGCCAGAAACCGTTCCGGTGGCAACGAGCTTTTGGATGAACTTGTCGGGGCACTGCGCGTGTACCGACTCACAGGCGAATGTCGCAAGCGCTGTCGCCGCGAACGTCTTCCAGAGATTCATGTTCCCGCTCCCGAGGGGACTTCTCCGTCCCGCTTTGATGTACGAAGTTGGCGGTTGACGCTAACTGCCCCGCGTGACGACGACAACCCGGCGCGTGCTCCAGGTCGCGTGATGAGCCCCGGGACTAGAGCGGCCGAGTTCGAGATTCGATCGCAACTTGCGAACGCAGCAGGGAGCGGATCGCATCCGCTGGCGTTCGATCGTCACTGCTCACGAGCGTTCGATATTCGCGCGCTGAATTGCCTTCCTTCGTGTTCTCCCACACGAACGCACGACTTCCGAATGGAGACGAGAGCACGAACAGTCCGACGTCGCCTTCCCACGCGCGCGACTCGACTCGCTCTGCTACGCGGCCGGTCATGACGTATCGCGCGGGGAAGCTCGGGATGTTTCGCGCTAGCGCCTCCGCCATCTCGCGGACCTGTTGCGCGTCAACGCCCCACGGCCATCGCGTGTCCGGAGGATTCATCGGGGTGCATTCTACTTCCGCGTAGCTATGGGACTCCGAGACGGGACCCGTCGATCGTCGCTCACATTCGAAACCGGCCCTTGAAGTGGTGGGACTCCGGCGCGCGTTGACGGATCCGGGAATCGACCCCTGCCCGCGCGTCGCGCGAGTCGCGCGAGTCCGCCATCCGCGCGGCACGTGCTCCGGCGTTCTCACGATCGCAAGCGCGATCCCGCGCGGACTAGAGTCGCGCGCGTGCGCGCCTGCGCGCGCGCACGGAAGTTCATCCGTGCGGCGCGTCGTGGTGTCGGTGCCCGCTTCGGCCGGCGACTTAATTCCGCGCGGCGCATGCGGGACAAGTCCGCCAGTCTTCGGCCGTCGTCCGGAACCACCCCTGCGGCGAAGTTCCGAGCGTCGAACCCACCCGTACCTCAGTCCGGCGCACTCTCGTTGCCCCACGCGGCGCAGCGCGGAACGCGACCGTAGGCGAGCCCTCGCGCGACGGGACGTGCACCTGCTCGCGCGCGCATCAACCTCGATGCCGCCGCGTCTTCCACGAGAAGACGGGGATACCGTTTCGGCGCTTCGGTGCCCGGCGCAGACTCGCTCAACCGCCGCTCGACGGTGCCGGGCCGGCAAGCGTGAAGATCGCAGCTCGACGCTCCGGCGGCATCGCGAGTAGCGTGGCGACGTGAGCGAGGATCGCTTCGCGCGTCATCGCGTCGGCCGTCGAGAGCGACCCGACAAGCATCGCGAGACCGTCGATGCTCACCCCGGATTTCGCGGCCGAATGCAGCGCCAGATGCAGCACGTCAACCCCTTCGCCGCCGCAAGTCGTTGTCGGTGCACCGCGAGCGTCATTTCTCCGCCCGTCTCCGGAGCTGAAGGTTTCGCGTTCGACTCGCGACGGGTGCACCACGAATGACGATGTGCGGCGGGCTCGAGCGACTCGGGCTCGCCGCGCGCGCTTTTTCGGGGTCAGCGGCGCAGCATCCGGACGAGGTGCACGAGCAGCGCCAGGACCAGCGGCAGGAACCCGATCGTCAGTGCGAAGAGTGCGATCGCGCGGCGCCGGCGGCGCTCCTTGGTGAGACCGCTCGCGAGTTCGGGATCCGGCGGCTCGGCGACCGCGACCAACGCCGCGCCGGCGCGCTCCGCGTCCTCGTCCTGCACCACGAGGCGGATCATCGCGCCGCGGCCGAACTCGAAGACCGAGCCCGCGGTCGTCAGCTCGATTCCTTCGAGCCGCGCCTCGATGCCGGCCGCATCGAGGCGGTGCGCGGCGACGCGCGCTTCGATCTCCGAGAAGTACTCGCCGATGACTCGCATGGCGTCACCTCCGCGCGGCGCTGCGCCCGCTCGCCGCGACGCTCGCAGTCTAGACCCGCGGCCCCGACGCCCGTCCGGCCGCGGCGGCTTCGATAGAATCGCCGACTCGTTTCCATGCGCGCACGTCTTCCCATCCTGCCGACCGTCTGCGCGCTGCTCGCGCTCGTCGCGCTCGGCGGTTGTCGTGCCGCGCCAGCGCCGTTCACCACGCCGCCGCTCGCGCTCGCCGCCGACTGCTACACGGGCAGCGTGCTCCGCGGCATGACGGCGACGCCGGTGCCGCCCGAGGCGGTGACGCGATCCGCGCCGCGCCTGCGCTGCTCGCTCCTCTACCTCGAGCGGGTCCCGGAGACCGGCCTCACGCTCGTCACCGGGCACACGCGCGTTCTCGCGGCGACGCTCGGCGGGAAGCCGATCCAGGTCGCGAGCGATCTGCTCGAGGGTTCGCGCCTGCTCTCCACCGCGGCGGCGGACGACTTCGCCGAGATGCGGCGCTCGCGCGCGTTCAAGCGCGTCCTCGACGTGCATGACTGGAGCGAAGTGATCCCGCGCGGCGTGACGACGCTCTTCACGATCGCGCCGCCTGCCGGGACGGAGGGCGCGCGCCGCATCGGTGTGTCGGTCTCGTTGCCTTCGGAGGCCGACGCGCTGCCCGTCGTTGCACTGGTCGCGGAGCAACCGGGCAAGGACGCGGCGACCGGCCGCGCCGACCTCATCGTCCTCGACGAGGCGCCCGCGATCGGCGGGAGCCCGCTCACCGTCGTGTTCCCGTCGCCGCTCGCGGGGCCCGCGGAATCCGGGTTCGCGATGCGCGTCGAGCTGCTGCCGCCGACCGCGGAGGACGCGGACCCCGACGAGCTCGCGGAGAGCGACGCGGCGATCGAGCGATGCCGCGAGCGTCTCGGCGCCTCGGCGTCCGGCGCGACGGAGGGTTTCGGTGCGTTCGCCGCACTGCGACGCGCGGTCGACGCGCCCGCGGAGCCGCGGCTCGAGCGCCCGGTCCTGGTGTTCATCGGCGGTGCGACCGGCGCCGAGCTCGCGCAGGAGATCGCACTCGCCGCGGACGACGCCG
>CAZBOK010000149.1:0-10333 GCA_964493525.1 uncultured Phycisphaeraceae bacterium
CGCCGAAGTTATTGAAGCCGCCGCCGCCGCCGAAGTTATTGAAGCCGCCGCCGCCGCCGAAGTTGTTGAAGCCGCCGTTATTGAAGCCGCCGTTATTGAAGCCGCCGTTGTTGAAGCCGCCGTTGTTCCGCGCGCACGACCGGGCGCTCGCGATCCTCCGCGTCATGGCGCACGTCGCGCCGGGCCTCGAGTTCGACGCCGAGGCCCTCGCGCGTGCGGCGTCCGATCCGGCGCTGCTCGCGACGGCGCGCGTGCTCGACCGCGTCAAAGCCGGCACGCCGTTCCGCGACGCATACCGCGACGAGGCGAAGAGCTCCGGCTGACGCTCGCGATCGCCGGTATCCTCCTCGCCCATGTCGCGGCCGCGCATCGCTCTCGTCCCCGCGCTGGTCGCAGTCGCGCTGCTGACGTTCGCATGCAGCGGCGGCGACGATCGCCGCGGCGCGGCCGGGTCCGCGGAAGACGAACGCCTCGTCCGGTTGATCGACCGGGTGCCGAGCGCGCCGCGCGGCACCGACGCCGCGAGTGCGGCGCGGCGCGCGAGCGAGTCCGGGCTCGAGCGCGTCGCCGCCGGCGAGTTCTGGGCGGCGGGCGGCGCGCGGCGGATCGTGGTGCAGGGCGGCGATGCGCGCGCCGCGTGGAGCGCGTCGGTCCTCGACGAGCTCGGGCTGCCGCGCGACGCGGTGATCACGATCGCGCCCATCGATCGCTCCCGCCTCGCGGCGACGCTCGTGCGCGTGCGCCTGCCCGTCGCGCGCGCCGCGACCGACCGCCCGTTCGCGGTCGAGTGGTCCGCGGCGTCCGCGAAGTCGATCGCCGACGAGTCGGTGCCGGAGCTCATGCGCCTCGGTGCGACCACGCTAGCGCCGCTCTCTTGCGTCGACGGGGAGGGCGGCGTCTTCGAGGGGATCATCGCCCGTCGACCCGACGCGCACGTGATCGCGATCGCGATCGCGTCGACCGAGCGCGCGTCCGACGGCGCGTCGTTCGAGGCGTTCGCGGTGACGGAGCGCGACGCGGCGCTGCAGGCGCTCGATTCCGCGGCGGCCGATCTCGGGCCGCACGCCCGGCGCGTCACGGTCGGACCGGTCACCTGCGAGAGCATCGTGATCGGTGCGCCCGGCTCGCTGGTCGTCCCCGTGCGCGTGCCGCAGCGGTCGCCGCGTCTCACCGCGGAGGTCGCCGCGCTCGCGACGAATCGAGTCACGGCGACGATCACCGTGCGAGCGGCCGCCGGCGAGGCGAAGCGCGCGACGGTCGTCGCGTCGTCCGATGCGTTCGCGAGCCTCTCGCTCGACCTCGCGGAGTTCGCCGGCGCGCAAGTCGACGTCGAGTTCTCGGGGACCGTCGAGACCGCCGGCGCGCCGCCGGGCCTCATTGCGTTCGGAGCGCCGGCGATCGAGGGAGCGCCGGATGACGCGGATCGACCGGACGTCGTCGTGATCTCGGTCGACACGCTGCGCGCCGATCGCGTCGACGTCGCGATGCCGCGGCTGCTCGAGCGCGCTCGGGAGTTCGCGCGCTTCGATCGCGCGTTCGCGACCGCGCCGTGGACGCTGCCGTCGCACGTCTCGCTCCTGTCGGGCGACTCGCCGGAGCGGCACGGCGTCGTTCGCGAACACCGGCGCATCGGGCCGTCGACGCGGCTCCTCGCGGAGGACTTTCGCGCTGCGGGATGGCGCACCTTCGCATGGACGGGCGGCGCGTGGGTCGGCCCCGAATTCGGGTTCGACCGCGGGTTCGAGCGCTTCGACCTCGACGACACCGCTTATCCCGATCCGACGTGGGTCGCCGAGCGACGCGCGGCCGATCCATCGGCGGACGATGGTGCGGACTGCGCCCGCGCGCGCGCGGCGTTGCTCGCGACGCTCTCGCAGGAGCGACGAGCGCCGCGCTTCGTCTTCCTCCACTCCTACGTCGCGCACAACTACGTCGCGCCGCGCGCGGACTTCGAGGCGCTCGGCGCGCGCGACGCCTGGACGCCGTACGCGCTCGGATCGCCCGTCGAGGATCTCGGCGCCGCGGTCGCGGCGGAGCCGGACGCCGCACGACGGGACGCGTTGATCGCGATCGGGCGTGCCCGTTACTCCGCGAGCGTGCGCGTCGCGGATCGATGGGTCGCGGACGTGCTCGACGCGCTCGATCGCGCCGGCCGGCTCGAGCGCACGATCGTCATCGTCACCTCCGATCACGGCGAAGAGCTGTGCGAGCGCGGCCGGTTCGGGCACGCGCATTCGGTGAGCGACGAGGTGCTGCACGTGCCGCTCCTGATCCACGGCCCCGGCGTCGCCGCGGGCCGATTCGACGACCTCGTGTCGCTCGTCGACGTCGCGCCGACGCTGCGCGAGCTGTGCGGTCTCGCGCCGCGACCGCGCGGCGGAGTCAGCCTCGTGCCGCTCCTCTCCGGCAAGGGCCGCGCGCGGTCACCGGTCCTCGCGCAACTCGCGACGAACGGCCGCGAGATCCGCGTCGCGCACGGCACCCGATTCAAGCTGATCGAGACGACGCCGCTCGACGGCGCGGCGGGATCGACGGCGTTGTTCGACCTCGCGCAGGACGCCGGGGAGCGGGCCGACGTCGCGCCGCTCCGCCCCGACCTCGTCGCCGAGCTCTCGCGATTCCTCGCGGAGTCGACACGCGCCGATCGCGAAGCGGGCAACGGCGGTTTGCTCGTCGCGCCGTCGGCGGAAGTGATCGAGCAGTTGCGGCAGCAGAACTACCTGGGCGGTCCGCCCGCGGAGCGCGCGAGGAAATAGAGGTCGAAGCCGCGCTTCTGGCACATGCCGCGCGGTCGCACGTCCATCCCGTCGGCCTCGCGCACGATCTTGAACCCGGCGGCGCGCAGCGCGGAGCGCAGTCGCGGCGTGGACCAGCCGACGTTGAAGACCGTCTCGCGAACGTGTTCGAACGTCGCGCGGCGACGCGCCGGCACGAACCAGTCGAAATCGAGCCGCGTCCGCGCGGCGCGCGCGTCGAACGAGCCGCGCATCACGACCTTGAACTCCGGCTCGTCGGTGAAGTGCGTCACGTTCGACTGCTCCGCGAACGCGGCGAGCGAGTTCACGTCGAACAGGAAGAAGCCGCCGGGAACGAGCGCACGTCGGACGGCGGCGAAGACGCGCGGGAGATCGGCCGGGTTCGCGAGGTTGTTCAGCGCGGCGAACTCGCAAGTGACGAGATCCACGCGGTGGGGCGCGCGGAACGTCCGCATGTCGCCGCGGATCGCGGTGACGCGCAGCTTCTCGCGGCGGGCGCGAGCGCGGAGCCGCGCACAGAACACGGGCGACGCGTCGACGCCGAACGACTCGATCCCCGCGCGCGCGAACGACAACGCCGTGTCGCCGCTGCCGCAGGCGAGGTCGAGCGCGCTCTCGATCCGTCCGATGCCGGCGAGCATCCGATGGCGCGCGGTCGTGTTCATCGCGACCGCGCCCGGAACGAGGCGGTCGTACCACCGGGCGAGCAGGGTCCACGGGCGGTTCTTCGCGGTCATGGCCGATCATGAAAGAGCAGGACGCCAGCCGCGTAAAGGCGTCGCTATCCTCGCGACGTGGCCGAGAAGAAACGCAAGAAGGCGAGACGACCGCCGCCCGGAGCCGCGCCCGGCACCATCGCCGTCGACCCGGCGGCGGCGAAGCCGCTGATCCGCGTGCTCGCCTACGGGCCCGAAGGCTGCATCGAGCGCACGATCGCGGAGCCTGCGGAGATCGAGAAGATCCGCGGCGTGCATCCGGTCACCTGGGTGAACGTCGACGGACTCGGGGACAGCCGCATCCTCCAGGAGCTGGCGCGCGTGTTCTCGCTGCACCGCCTCGCGGTGGAAGACGTCGTCAACGTCCCGCAGCGCGCGAAGGTCGAACCGTACGGCGACCAGTTGTTCATCGTGTCGCGGATGATCGAGCGCCGGCCGCACCTCGACGCCGAGCAGCTCAGCATGTTCATCGGGCGCGACTTCGTGCTGTCGTTCCAGGAGACGCACGGGGACTGCTTCGACCTGATCCGCAACCGCATCCGCGCGAACAGCGGGCGCATCCGCGGCGCCGGCCCCGACTACCTCGCGTGGGCGCTGCTGGATGCGGTCGTCGACTTCTACTTCCCGGTGCTCGAGGAATACAGCGAGCGCCTCGAGTCGCTCGAAGAGCGGCTGCTCACCAAGCCCCACTCCGACCTCGTTTCGCGCATTCACCGTGTGCGGCGCGATCTCCTGATGATGCGGCGCGCGATCTGGCCGCTGCGCGACGCGCTCGCCGTGCTCTACCGCGACGACCTGCCGCTGATTGCGGAAGAAACGCGCCTCTACTTCCGCGATTGCCACGACCACACGACGCAGATCATCGACCTCCTCGAGACGAACCGCGAGCTCGGCGCCGATCTCACCGAGCTCTATCTCTCGAGCGTCAGCAACCGGCTGAACGAGGTGATGAAGGTGCTGACGATCATCGCGACGATCTTCATGCCGCTGTCGTTCATCGCGAGCCTGTACGGGATGAACTTCGTCGACATGCCCGAGATCCACTGGCGGTTCGGCTATCCGTTCGCGCTCGCGCTGATGGTGGGGACGGCGGGCGCGATGGTGTGGTGGTTCAAGCGGCGCGGCTGGTTCAGTGCGATCGCACCGGTCGATCCGGTCGCGAAGCGCGAATACGACGACGACCCGCCGACCACGTTCTGACCGACGGCTCCTAGACGTCGCGTGTGCGTTTCCCCGACTGCGGCTCGGCAGGGAGCGCGGCGATGATCGAGTGCACGAACGCTTTCGCGTCGAAGCCGCGCTCGCCGCGGCCGAACACGCGACCTTGCCGCACGATCACGAGGTCGAGCCGCGGGACGATCACCAGGAGCTGTTGTCCGAGGCCGACCGCGCAGATCGACTCCGGCATTCCTGCGTGCAGCGGGTCGGGGTCCGCCGGAAGTTCCGCGGACTCGGGCGGCGGCTCGGGGAGCCAGAACGTCATCCCGTAGCGCGGATTCGCGGCGCTCCCCTGGAAGCAGTCGAGCAGCGCGGCCTCGTCGACGAGCGGCTCGCCGTCGACTCGTCCGCGATGGAGCACGAACTCGCCGAGCTTCGCCCACTCGCGTGCGGTGACGTGCGCTCCGGCGTCCATGCGCGGGTTCCCGACGTGGTCGCGCGTCCAGTCGCCGACCGACATGCCGATCGGATCGAGCACGCGGCGCTTCAGGTACGCGACCGGATCCTCGTGGCGATCGGCGAGCTTGCGGCGGAGCAGCTCGCCGAACGCGTGGAACGACGCCGGCCCGTAACGGAATTGCGCGCCCGGGTCGGCAAACGTCGGGGCGGCGAGCGCATCCTTGAAGCGATCCTCCGCGTCGATGCGGCCGACCGTCGCGTTCGCGGGGTCGAGCCCCGCGGTGAGCGAGAGGAGCTGCCGGATCGTGATGCGCTGCTTGCGCGGATCGTCCTTCCACTCGACGAGCGTGTCGCTCGCGAGATCGTCGAGCCGGAACAGTCCGTCCTGCACCGCGGCCGCGGCGGCGATGCCCCAGAAGCTCTTCGTCCCGCTGGCGAGCTCGTGCGCGACGCCGGCGTGGCCCGCGACCGCGTCCTCGAACAGGACCTTGCCGTGGCGCAGGACGAGCATCGTGAAGCCGCCGTGCGCGCGCGAGTCGTCCGCGGCCGCGCGGAAGCCCGCGGGTTCGGCTTGGAGCGCGAGCGCGAGCAGGACAGAAGTGATCATCGGGGTCCTCCGCGGAGCGGCGCCATCAACCGGCCGGCGCCGCCGACGTCGCGCACGAATCCGCGCGCCGCTCGCGCAACCAGAACACGACCGCCGTGGCCGCCCACGCACCGACGACGTCGATCGTGTAGTGAACGCGGCCGAGCAGGACGCTCGCGACGACGAGGACGTGCAGCGCGAGGAGCGCGGCCTGCAGGCGACGCCACGGCCGCGCGTACAGCACCAGCAGGAGCGTTGTCGCGGCGTGGCCGGAGAAGAAGAGATCCTTCGTCAGCCAGATCTGCGCGGAGTCGCGGAAGAACACCGCGAACGGGTTCAGGATCCCGAGCACCGCGCGCGCGAAGAGGGATGTGTCCCACGGCAGCGCCGCGTTGACGTCCGCGCCGCGCACCGGACCGAAACCGGTGGCGACGATCGCGACGCCGCGCACGATCGAGAGGATGCCGCACGTCACCATCAACCGCGAGAAGCGGCGCCAGTCGAGCGCGAGGATCGCGAGCGTGCCGGGCAGCCACGCGACGATCCAGATCCAGTAGTTCCAGCGCTCGATCGTGAGGGAATCGGGGAGCAGGTCGAGCAGCGGGTCGGGAATCGTGCGGCCGGGGCGGGTCTCGTTCCAGACCGCGAGCACCGTCATCACCGCGAAACCGGCCCAGCGGAACGCGATCGCGCCCGCGACCGATCGGAGCGCCTCGCGGTTCAGGCCCCGCTCTCGTTGTGGTACGCGAGGTCGACGAACTTCACGTCGCCGGTCTTGAGGTCGAACGCGTGACAGCGGCGGATGTCGCGGCCGTAGGTGTGGATCGAGATCGCCTGTCGGGTGCCGCGATTCGAGATCTCGTGGATGTCCTCGTGCGGCGGCAGCACGTAGCCGATGCCGCCGGTCTTGCCGGTGAACCGCTCGCGCTCGTGCAGCACCGCCTTGCCGGAGACGGAGCCGTCGTCGTCGCGCCGGTAGTTCACGATGTCGAGCTCGCCTTCCGCGACCGCGACGACTCCCCACGTCATGTGATCGTGCGGCGAGCCGACCGTGTTCGCCGGCCAGACCATCGCGATCACCACGAAGCCGTGGTCCGGATCGCGCCACAGCAGGTTGCGGCCGTAGCCGGTCGGCGGGAAGTAACGCTCCTGCTCGGAGAGCCGGATGCCGTCGCTCACGAGGCGACCCGCCGCTTCGCGGATGCGGTCGACGCGCGTCGGCAGCGAGAGGTGCTGCCCGCAGATGTCGCGGACCGACGAGATGTAGCGGGAGAGCGCGGCGTCCATCGGCGTGGCGGGCAGCTTATCGGCGCGCCCGGTCGGGGCAATCGCGCGCGATTCGGGCTCGCGTTCGGTCTGCACTCAGCGCACCCACGCCGGCAGCGGACGCGGATAGGTGGCGACATTCGAGAGATCGCCGAGGTCGACCTGTTTGCCTTCGTGGAAGTGCGGCACCCAGCGTCCCGTGCGGAGGTCGATCACCTCGCGGCGCAGGATGTTCCCCGCGAGGAGGTCGGACTGCATCGGGAAGTAGTACTGGCAGTTCGCGAAGTAGTAGTGCGTCGCCTGGCTGTAGCGCGTGCGCTTCGGATCGCGGATCGCGCTGCCGCCGTGATAGAGGTTCGCGACCCACAGCACGGCTTCGCCCGCCTTCGGCAGGACCGGCACTGCCTCGAAGCCGCGCGCCTTCAGCATGGCGCGCGTGAAGTCTTCGTACACGCAATAGTTGTCCGGGTGCGGCGGCACGCCGAGATCCTGCATCGTGTAGGCCGGGAGCCGATGGCTGCCGGGGTAGACGACCAGCGGACCGCTGTCGGCGTGGATGTCCTCGAGCGCGAGCCACACGCCGACCATGTAGTTGTGGGGGAGCGAGTGGAAGTGGATCGTGTCGCTGTGCGCCGACTGCTCGCTGCCGACTTCGAAGTTGAGCGTCTGGAAGGGGAACGCGTCGCGCTGGTAGATCAACTTGAGGAAGTCGAGGATCTGCGGCACGCACGCGAGGTCGCGCACGTCCTTGTTCCAGTACCAGCCTTCCGACACGCGCCGGTGGATGTCGCTCTTCCCCTTGAGGTCGCGCTTCACGCGCGCGGCGACCACGTCGAAGTCCTTGATGTCGGGGCGGAAGATCGCGTAGCCGTACTCGTGGATGTGGCGGATCAGCTTCACCTGATCGTCGGGTAGGCCGGCGCTCGCGAGCAGCGTCTCGAAGAACGGCGACTCGAGCGGCGGCAGCGTCTGCGCGGAGCGCCACGCGTCCGGAGCGATCGGCGCCTTCGGTGCGGGCGCGGGCCCCTTCTTCTCGGACTTCTTGTCGGTCGTGGTGCCGTAAGCCATGAACTTCCTCGGGAGCTCTCGGGATGGAGCCGTTTCAGCGCGGGGGCCCGGGGATCATATCACCCGAACGGGCGATGGGCTGGCGGCGGAGCGCGAGCCAGAGCGCGATCGGGCCGACCACGAACAGCGCAAACATCGGCGGGGCCACGAGGAACGGCTGGATGAAGCCGACTTCGCGGTCGCCGAGCCAGCGGATCGTGTTGTCGAGGATCGCGACCAGGATGCACACTGCGTACTGGCCGTTCCGGCTCGGCACGATCGTCCGCGGGTCGGTGACCATGAAGAGGTTGAACAGCGTGTACATCGCGCCGGTCAGCGGCGCGACCTCGGTGCGGAAGCGGTCGACGTCGAACCCGGAGCGGACGAACGCGAGGACCGCGAACGCGATCACGTAGGTGAGCGTGATGTGCCGGACCTTCGCGCGCGTGACGACGACGAAGCCGACCGAGTAGATCACCACCGGCACCCACGGCGCGCTGCCCCATTGGTGCGACAGGATCGAGATCGAGTGCGGCGCGAGCAGCAGCATCGCGCACATGCCGAAGTTCGTCGGGTTCCAGAGGTGGCGGCCGCGGAACTTCAACACGTACTTCGAGCAGACCGAGATGAACGCGCCGAGATAGAAGGGCCACAGGAGGGCGGCGGCCGGCTTCGCGAGGATCACCACGCTGTTGCCGCTGATGTACGCCGAGACCATGTTCGCGAACTTGCCGCGCAGGAGCCGTGACAAGACCGCCTCGGTGAGGAGCGCCGTGCCGAGCGCGCAGACGAATCGCTCGAACCCGCCGACGATGTGCCAGAGGAGCTCGCCCGACACCAGGATCAGCGAGATCAGCGTCGCCGAGTAGACGTTCGCGGGGATGCGAGTGAAAAGGGAACGTCGCGGCGGCGCCGAAGCGGCCGTGACGGGCGGGCTGCTGGTGACCTCGGCGGCGCTCATTCCGATTCCTCGATGGTGACGAAGCGGTCGGCCGCGACGTGCTCGACGACCTGCTCCTTCTCGCGGCCGGCGAGCGGCCACTTCACGAGGATGCGATCGACGGTTTTCGCCGCGCCGAGTCCGAAGTGCGGGCGCCAGTCGTTCTGCGCCGCGAACCCGCTGCCCGCGCCGACCACCTGCTGCAGCGTGCGGCCGGCGAACTCGATCGTCACGGTCGCGCCGACCGCGGAGCGGTTCGACTTGCGTGGCTTCAACGCGACGCCGATCCAGTGGCGGTCGGGCGACACGGAGTTGCGGTACACGAGCAATCGATCGCATTGGTTCGCGACGATCACGTCGAGCGCGCCGTCGTCGAACAGATCGGCGACCGCGACGCCGCGGCCGTCGAGGAGATCGTCGACGCCGACCTGCTCCGCGACGTCGACGAAGCGTCGCCCCGACTGGCTGAGGAGGACGCGCGAGCGCTCGTACCCCGAGAGGCTGCGTCCCTCGATCGGCGGCCAGTTCGCCGCGTCCTCGAAGATCTGGCCGACGCCCGAGGCGACCTTCGACATCCCGTACCAGTACTCGCGGTCCTTGTCGGCCGAGATGAACCCGTTCGCGACGAAGAGATCGGGGAACCCGTCGTCATCGAAGTCGCCGAACTGCGCGCCCCAGGCCCAACCGCAGTCCGCCGCCTTGCCCTCCGCGACGTTTTCGAAGCCGTGCCCCGACGCGAGTCCGTTGACGCGCAGGTTGTTGCCCTGGAAGAGGTATCCCGCGCGGCTGATGTTCGTCACGTAGACGCCGAGCTTGCCGTCGCCGCGCACGTCGCCGACCGTGACGCACATGCCGCTTTTCGAATCGTCGTCGAGGCCGATGCCCTTCGCGAGGCGGAACGACTTGCCGCGCTGGTTCAGGAACAGCTCTTCCACGCCGTAGTCGTTCGCGAGGTAGATGTCCGGCCAGCCGTCGCAGTCGAAGTCGGCCGATGCGGCGGCGAGCGTCCACCGCGTGCTGTCGCAGCCGGTCGCGGCGGTGACGTCCTCGAACGTGCCGTCGCCGCGGTTCCGGTACAGGTAGTTGTGCCCGCCGTTCGTCGCGTATTCGAAGCTCTCCTGCATGATCTTCGTCGACGCGAGATGGGCGAGATCGATCTCCTCGCGGAAGTAACCGGTGGTGTAGAGGTCGACGAAGCCGTCGATGTCGAAGTCGACGAACACCGCGGCGTTGCTGTTCATGCGCCGGCCGACGCCCGCGCGCTCGGTGACGTCGGCGAAGCGCAACGCGTCGTCGCGCGACTCGTTCGCGAACAGTTGCGGCGTGCCCCACTTGTAGAGGAAGGCGTCGACGTCACCATCGTCGTCGACGTCCGCCCAGATCGAGCCCATCGTCGCGCCGCGGC
>CAZBOK010000150.1:0-10274 GCA_964493525.1 uncultured Phycisphaeraceae bacterium
CGAGCGCTACGCGGCGCATGGAGCCTCCGGGAGCACCGGCTGGGTTTCGCAGCGGATCGATCAAGTCTCCGACTGGATCCGCCGCCAACAGGTCGACGTTCGCGCCGCGTCGCAGCCGACTCCGCCGCGCTGATCCGCCGCGCGCGATTTCGCGATGGAGATCTCCCGGTCGCGGGCCGAGATACCGCGACGCAATCTCCTCCTTCTTGCACCGGGGCTTCGGCGGGGCGCGTCCCCACGGAGCCCCGGCTTTCGTTGCGGCCCGGCGCCGACGTGACCTGCGTGCTTCTACGCGTCGGCCGGCGCTGCTAGCATGAACCGATGGCGCCCCAGAACACTCGCACTCCCGCCGCCACCGACCCGGACGCGACGCCCGAGTCACCCCACAACGACCCGAATCGCGGATCGCGCGCGTACACCGCCGACGAGAAGATCGTCCGCGACGGAATCACGTTCGACGACGTCCTGCTGATTCCCGTGCGCTCCGACGTGCTGCCGAGCACGGTCTCGACGCGCGCGCGCTTCTCGCGAAACGTGACCCTCGACATCCCGCTGGTCTCCGCGGCGATGGACACCGTGACCGAATCGCGGCTCGCGATCGCGCTCGCACGGCAGGGCGGTCTCGGCGTGATCCACAAGAACCTGCGCGTCACCGAGCAGGTGCGCGAGGTCGATCAGGTCAAGCGCTCCGCGAACGGCGTCATCACCGATCCGATCACGTTCTCGCCCGACGCCACCGTCGGCGCCGCGCTCGCGATCATGCGCGAGCACAACATCTCCGGCCTGCCGATCGTCGAAGGCGGCCGCGTGGTCGGGATCGTCACGAGCCGCGATCTGCGCTTCCAGCGCGCGCCCGAGACCCGGCTCTCCGAGGTGATGACGCGGCATCTCGTGATCGCGAAGCCCGGCACGACGCTCGACCAGGCGCGCGAGATCCTGAGCGAGAACAAGATCGAGAAGCTCCTGCTCCTCGACGACGCCGGTCGACTGCACGGCCTGATCACGATGAAGGACATCAAGGGCCTCACCGAATACCCCGGCGCCGCGCGCGACGAGCGCGGGCGGCTGCGCGTCGGCGCGGCGATCGGCGTGAAGGACGACGAGCGCGCCGCGGAGCTCGTGAAGGCGGGCGTCGACGTTCTCGTGATCGACACGGCCCACGGTCACTCGCGAAACGTTCTCGACGCGATCCGCCGCGCGAAGCGCGACTTCAAGGTCGACGTGGTCGCCGGCAACATCGCCACCGCGGAAGCCGCGCGCGATCTCATCGAAGCGGGCGCGGACGCCGTGAAGGTCGGCATCGGCCCCGGCTCGATCTGCACCACGCGCGTCGTCGCGGGCGTCGGCGTGCCGCAGATCACCGCGATCCTCGACTGCGCGTCGGTCGCGCGACCCGCCGGCGTCCCGATCATCGCGGATGGCGGCGTGCGCCACTCGGGCGACCTCGTGAAGGCGCTCGGCGCGGGCGCGAGCTGCGTGATGATCGGCGGACTCCTCGCGGGCACTGAGGAGAGTCCCGGCGAAGTCGTGCTGAAGTCCGGCCGCTCCTACAAGCAGGTGCGCGGCATGGGCAGCCTCGGCGCGATGGCGCAGGGCTCGGCCGATCGATACCGGCAGAGCGACGTCGGCACGCGCGACAAGTTCGTGCCGGAGGGCGTCGAGGGGATCGTGCCGTTCAAGGGGCCGCTCGCGGCGCTCGTGTACCAACTCGTCGGCGGCGTCCGCGCCGGGCTCGGCTACCTCGGCTCGCGCGATCTCGACGAGTTGTACGAGAAAGCGCGCTTCATCCGGATCTCCGCCGCGTCGCTGACCGAGAGCCACCCGCACGACCTCGAGATCACCAAGGAAGCTCCGAACTACAGCCCGTCCTGACCGGGACGATTGACGAAGGGCCCGCCGTGCACGAGACGATCGCGATCGTCGATTTCGGTTCGCAGTACACGCAGTTGATCGCGCGCCGCGTGCGCGAGCAGAACGTGTTCTGCCGGATCTACCCGTGGACGGTCGAGCCGCGCGAGCTGGCGCGCACGCCGCTCAAGGGCGTGATCCTCTCCGGCGGCCCCGCATCGGTGTACGAGAAGGGAGCGCCGGTCCTGAACAAGGGGCTGCTCGAGCTCGGCGTGCCGGTGCTCGGCATCTGCTACGGACTGCAGGCGCTCGCGCGCGAGCTGGGCGGCGACGTCCAGCCCGGCGAGCGCGGCGGCGAATACGGGCGCGCGGAATTGCACGTGGCGAAGGCCGCGGGCATCCTCGACGGCCTGCCCGCGACCTCGACCGTGTGGATGAGCCACGGCGATCAAGTGACGCGGCTCCCGGCCGGGTTCGAAGTGCTCGCGTCGTCGGCCGACTGTCCGTTCGCCGCGGTGGTCGGCGCCGGCGGCCGCATCGTCGCGCTGCAGTTCCATCCCGAGGTGACGCACTCCGCGTACGGCAAGCTCGTGCTGCGCAACTTCCTCTACGGCATCTGCGGCTGCGCCGGCTCGTGGACGATGTCGAACGTCATCGAGACGCTCGTCGAGCAGGTGAAGGACACCGTGGGCGACGACGGGCGCGTGGTTCTCGGTTTGTCGGGCGGCGTCGATTCGTCGGTCGCGGGCGTCCTGCTCCATCGCGCGATCGGCGACCGCCTCGACGCGATCTTCGTCGACACCGGACTCCTGCGGAAGAACGAGCGTGAGGAGGTCGAGAAGACGTTCCGTGAACGCTTCCAGATCCGCCTGAACGTGGTCGACGCGTCGAAGGAGTTCCTCGCGGACCTCGCGGGGGTGACCGACCCTGAGGAGAAGCGGCGTCGCATCGGGCACCGGTTCATCGACGTGTTCAAGGTCGAAGCGAGGCGCTGCGCGGGCGCGCGCTTTCTCGCGCAGGGGACGCTCTACCCGGACGTGATCGAATCGCGCAGTCCGCACGGCGGCCCGTCGGTCACGATCAAGACGCACCACAACGTCGGCGGCCTGCCGAAGGAGCTGGGCTTCACGCTGGTCGAGCCGTTCCGCGAGCTGTTCAAGGACGAGGTGCGCTCGATCGGCCAGTTGCTCGGGGTGCCGGATTCGATCCTGCGGCGCCATCCGTTCCCCGGGCCGGGCCTGGCGGTGCGCGTGCTCGGTGAGGTCACTGAGGAGAAGCTCGTCGTGCTGCGTGACGCCGACGCGATCTTCCGCGACGAGCTCCGGCGCTTCGGGTGGCACGACCGCGTCGCGCAGGCGTTCGTCGTCCTGCTCCCGGTGCGGACGGTGGGGGTGCAAGGCGACGGGCGCACCTACGGCTTCTGCTGCGCGCTGCGCGCGGTCGTCACCGAGGACTTCATGACCGCGGACTTCGCGGCGCTCCCGTTCGAGCTGCTCGCGAAGATTGCGGCGCGGATCACGAACGAGGTGAAGGCGATCAATCGCGTGACGTACGACGTCACGTCGAAGCCCCCGGGCACGATCGAGTGGGAGTGACTCCGGCGGCCGCCGCGGCCGCGTCGCCGTTGCCGTCCTGGCGGAAGAACCTTGCCGTGTTGTGGGCGGCGAACTTCCTGACCGCCGGCGGGTTGATGGCGATCCTGCCGTGGTTCCCGCAGTTCTTGCGCGAGCTCGGCGAGCACGACGATCGCGCGGTCACCGTCTGGGCCGGCTGGTTGGTCGGCATCGCTCCGCTGTTCGCCGCGTTGCTCGCGGGGTTCTGGGGCTCGCTCGGCGATCGGATCGGCCGGCGCGCGATGATCCTCCGCGCATTGATCGCCATCGTGTGCTGCGTCGGGCTGATGGCGTGCGCGACGCGGCCGTGGCACCTGCTCGTGCTGCGTCTGCTGCAGGGAGTGTTCTCGGGTTACGTCGCGCCGGGGATGACGCTCGTGTCGCTGCTCGCTCCGGCCGATCGCCAGGGTCGCGTCGGCGGCCAGCTCCAGACGGCGGTGCTCGCCGGATCGGTGGCCGGGCCGATGCTCGGCGGCATTCTCGGGCCGCACGCGGGTTTCCAAGTCGCAACGCTCGTGTGCGCGGGGATGGCCGCGCTCGCGTTCGTGCTGGTCGCGATCGGCTGCGACGAGATCGCCCCGCCGCGCGAAGGGCGGACGGGCGGGCTCGGGCATGCGCTCGTCGCGTCGCTCGATGCGGTGAAGGCGGACGTCGCCGCGGCGCGCCGCGATCCCGCGCTCGGTCGCCTGTTCCTCGCGCTGTTCACCGCGCGCCTCGCGCTCGCGGCGCCGAATCCGTTGATCACTCTGTTCGTCGAGGATCTCCTGGGCGGTGCGTCGCCGCGCGCGATCAGTATCGGATCGTGGGTTTACTCCGCGTTCCCGATCGCCGTGTTGATCGCCGCTCCGTTGTCCGGGCGTCTGTCCGATCGCCGCGGCGCGCGCGTCGTCCTGTCGACGTGCGTCGCGCTCACGTCGATCGCCCTCGTGTGCCACGCGCTCGTCGCCGGGCCGATCGAGCTGGGGATCGCTCGCTTCGCCGCGGGCGTCTGCTCGTCGGGCGTGTTCCCCGCGGCGTTCGCGTTGGCGGCGGCGAGTTCGCGTCCGGAGCGGCGCGGTGGCGCGATGGGGCTCACGTTCTCGGCGCTGCAGCTCGGTCTCGCGATCGGTCCCTGCCTTGGTGCGCCGATCGCCGCGTGGCTCGGCAAGCGCACGCTGTTCGTCGCGTGCGGCGTGATCCTGGTGCCGACGGCGTGGCTCGCGGCAAGAAAGGCGGAGCCGGTCACGACTCCTTGAGAGAGTCGAGCTTGGCGAGCAGCAGTTCGCGCGCGAGGTTCGGGTTCGCTTTCCCTTTGCTCGCCTTCATCACGCCGCCGACCAGCGAATTGAGCGCGTTCTGCTTGCCGGCGCGGTACTCGGCGACGGCCTTCGGCGCGCCGGCGATCACGTCCGCGACGATGCGATCGAGCTCGCCGCGGTCGGAGACCTGCTCGAGCCCGAGCTCCTTCACGAGGACGTCGGGCGCCTTGCCGGACGCGGCATGCTCCGCGAGCAACTTGTGCGCGGCCTGCCGCGACACGCGGCCGTCGGCGACCATCGCGACCACGGCGAGGAGCGTCTGCGGCGCGATCGCCGACTGATCGGCGCCGACGCCGCGCGCGTTCGCTTCCGCGAGCACGGCGGACAGCACGAAGTTCGCGACGTCCTTCGCGTCGCGCGCGCCGAGCGCGAGGCATCGCTCGAAGTAGTCCGACGTGTCGCGCTCCGCGACCAGGACGTTCGCTGACTGCTCCGAGATGCCGAGCTTCGTGACGTAGCGCGCGAGGCGCGCCGATGGCGCTTCCGGCAGTTCGGCGCGGATCGATTCGACCCACGCCGGCTCGATCGAGAACTCCGGAAGGTCGGGGTCGGGGAAGTAGCGGTAGTCGTGCGCCTCTTCCTTCGAGCGCATCGCTTCGGTCTTGGCGTCCGCGTCACGCCAGCCGCGCGTCTCCTGTCGGATGGTGCCGCCTTCGCGATACACGGCGGTCTGCCGCTCGATCTCGTAAGCGAGCGCGCGCTCGACGTTGCGGAACGAGTTCAGGTTCTTGATCTCGACCTTGGTGTTGAACTTCGCCTGACCGCGCGGCCGCACCGACACGTTCGCGTCGCAGCGCAGTGAGCCCTTCTCCATGTCGCACTCGGACACGCGCGAGTAGCGCAGGATCCGCTTCAGCTCGTCGAGGTAGCGGTGCGCCTCGGCGGGCGAGCGGAGGTCGGGCGCGGAGACGATCTCGAGCAGCGGGATCCCCGAGCGGTTCAGGTCGACGAGCGAGAACGGCACGCCGTCCGGATGGATGTTCTTGCCGGCGTCCTCTTCGAGGTGCGCGCGCACGAGGCCGATCACGCGCGGCTTGCCGTCGTCGCCCTCGATCGTCACGCCGCCGCCCTGGTTCAGCGGGCGGTCGAACTGGGAGATCTGGTACCCCTTCGGAAGGTCGGGGTAGAAGTAGTTCTTCCGGTCGAACTTCGTGCGCGGGGGGATCGTGCAGCCGAGCGCGAGACCCGCGCGCACCGCGAGCGCCAACGCCTGCGCGTTCAGCACCGGCAGCACGCCCGGCTGCGCGGTGCACACCTGGCACACGTTCGTGTTCGGCTCGGCGCCGTAGCTGTTCGGGCAGCCGCAGAACAGCTTGGTCTTCGTCGCGAGCTGGACGTGGACCTCGAGGCCGATGACGGGATCGAAGTCGGTCATGAACCGACCTCCGCGAGCGGAGCGAGGCGGCCCGCGAGGCCGGAGCGTTGCTCGAACGCGAACGCCGCGGCGAGCACCTGCGCGTCGTGCAGCGGGGGGCCGAGGATCTGCAGGCCGGTCGGGAGCGCGTCGGTCGTGAGTCCGCACGGGACGGAGATGCCGGGCAGGCCGGCGAGCGACGCGGGGATCGTGAGGACGTCGCACTGGTACATCGTGAGCGGGTCGGCGACGTTCTTGCCGATCTCGAACGCGGGCACCGGCGACGTCGCGCCGACGATCAGGTCGACGCGCGCGAACGCCAGCGCGAACGCGTCGCGGATGCGCCGGCGCACCTTGAGTGCCTTCTGGTAATAGGCGTCGTAGTACCCCGCGGAGAGCGCGAACGTGCCGAGCAGGATGCGGCGCGTCACTTCCGGACCGAACCGCCTGCCGCGCGTCGCGGCGAACGTGCGATGCAGATCTCCCGCGAGTTCGCGCGGGCCGTAGCGCATGCCGTCGAAGCGGGCGAGGTTCGAAGAGGTCTCCGACGGCGCGACCAGGTAGTAGGCCGGCAGTGCGAGCCGCGAGAGCAGGTCGATGTCGTCGAGCCGAACGATCTGCGCGCCGGAGTCGCGGAAGAGATCGAGCGCGCGATGGACGCGCGCGCGGACGGTGTCGTCGGCGATGTCGTCGACGTAGTCGCGATGCACGCCGACGCGGACGCCGGTGAGATCGCGCGCGAGCGTCGCCTCGTAGTCGACCTGCGGCGGGTTCAGCGAAGTCGAGTCGCGCACGTCGTGGCCGGCGATCGCGGTGAGGAAGGACGCCGCGTCGCGCACGTTGCCCGCGAACGGGCCGATCTGATCGAGCGACGATGCGAACGCGACCAGGCCGTAGCGCGACACCAGTCCGTAGGTCGGCTTGAAGCCGACGACGCCGCACAACGCGGCGGGCTGGCGGATCGATCCGCCGGTGTCGGAGCCGAGCGCGAGCGGGACCATCCCGGCGGCGACCGCGGCCGCCGACCCGCCCGACGAGCCGCCCGGGACGCGCCCGAGATCGTGCGGGTTCTTGGTGATCTTGAACGCCGAGTTCTCGGTGGACGAGCCCATCGCGAACTCGTCGAGGTTCGTCTTGCCGACGATCACGCCGCCTTCCGCGCGGATGCGTTCGGTCACGTGCGCGTCGTACGGCGCCACGTACCCTTCGAGGATTCGCGACGCGCAGGTCGTCGGGAGATCGCGGGCGCACATGTTGTCCTTCAGCGCGATCGGCACGCCGAGCAGGCGGCCGGTTGCGGTCCCGGACTTCACGCGCGCGTCGATCGCGTCGGCCGCGGCGAGCGCTCCGACCCGGTCGAGATGCAGGAACGCGTCGACCTTCGGCTCGAGCCGGTCAATGCGGCGGAACGTCTCCTCGAGGACGGCGCGCGCGGTGGTTCGCCCGCTCGCGACGTCGTCCCGGATCTGATGCGCGGAGCGGAACGCGGGAGACGCCGTCATTCGAGGACTCGCGGCACCACGAAGAACCCCTCGCGGGCATTCGGCGCGTTCGCGAGGAGCTCGGCGCGCGACGGCGACGCGATGACGACGTCCTCGCGCGTCCGGCCGACGAGGTCGACCGCGTACACCGACGGTTCGACGCCCTCGGTGTCGACGGCGCGCAGCACCTCGAAGTGGTCGAGGATCGCGCGGAGTTGCGCGGCGTAGCGCTCGAGGTGCGCGGCATCGAGTTCGAGCCGCGCCAGCTCCGCGACCTTCGCGACCGTCTGGTGATCCATCGTGCTTTGCCCCATCGCGTCCACGACGCGCAGCGCGGCGATGTCGCCGCGCGACGCGACCGTAGCAGTGCGGCAAGACCCCGGCAAGCGCTCGGCCTTCGCACTTGTTCGAGGCTTTCGCCTCTCGTATCCTCCGCCCGATCGGCGTTCAGGGACTGCCTTGCCCGCGTCCGTGGGAGCAACCCGCCCGGATGTTCGAAGACCTCCAGAGCATCGACTGGCGCGTCGTCGGGCTGTCGCTCTGTCTCGTCGGTCTCTTCTTCATCCTGAACAGCTTCTACTTCAAGCGCCCGCGGCGCTTCCTTGACGAGTACGTCGGGCTCGAGAAGCGCAAGCCGTTGAAGGGGATCCGCGATTACGTGATGGGGAACGTGCAGCTCGTGATCGGCTTCGTGTTCATGATCACGGGGTACTTCCTCCAGATCGCGGTGCAGCTCTCCGAGAACATGACGTCGCGCTCGAGCTTCCTGCGCGACCCGACGGTGCTCACCGTCGCGACCGTTCTGATCGGGTCGATGGCGCTGGTCACGCTGGTGCTGAAGGTCTGCCAGATCTTCTGGACGCGTTGGACGTTCCGCCGGCTCCTGATCGATTTCTTCCGCGAGCAGTCGTGGGCGCTCGAGAAGTACCCGCAAACCGCGAAGGAAGTCGGTGAGCTGCTCGGAGTCGAGCTCCGCAAGGAGGACTCGGTGTCCGACTACCTGCGGCGCCTGCGGCAGTACCTCGGCGTGCCCGCGAACGAGGCGGCGCAGGTCAAGGAAGCGACGACGGTCATGCGCCCGCGCGCCGGGATCGCGACCGAAGCGGTGAAGAGCGGTACGCATCCGGCGACGCCGCCGCGCATCATGGGTTGACGCTCGGCGGGCCGCGCGGCGCGGCGCTGCGGACGTCGATCGACGAACGAATCACGAGGGATCTGCAGAGCGATGTGGTCGCTTCCGATCGGACGTAAAGGCACGAAGAAGATCCTGTTCTATGCCGAGTCGCCGGTGAAGTACGCGATGTTCCGGCCGATCCACGAGCACCTGAAGCGGGATCCTCGCGTCGAGGTCTTCTTCGCGGGCAAGCTGCGCGGCGACCAATCGTCGCGCGGAATGGCGAGCCAGCTCGGCGTGCGCGAGGCGCGCACGATTCGCCGCGGGCTGTCGACGCTCGTGAAGTTCGACCTGTTCGTGACCGCCGACTACGAGCTGTGGCCGCCCTATGAGCGCGACCGCCTGCCGATCAAGCGCGCGCCGAAGGTGCAACTCTTCCACGGCGCCTCGGTCCGAAACGGCGCGGTGCATCCGAAGATGCAGCGCTACCAGCACCTGTTCACGGTCGGCCCCTACATGCACGAGGCGTTCTTCGCGCGCGGGATCTTCGAGCGCGGCGACCCGCGCCTCCACAAGATCGGCATGCCGAAGACCGACCGATTGCGCGACGGCTCGCTCGACGCGGATGCGATCCGTAAGGAGCTGAAGCTCGACCCGTCGCGGCCGGTGGTGATGCTCGCGCCGACCTGGCTGAAAGCCTCGCCGATCACGCGCTACGGCGAAGAGCTGATCGCGAAGCTTGCCGACGGCCCGTGGCAGTTCCTGATCAAGTTGCATGACAAGTTCTTCGACCCGCGCTTCAACCTCGTCGATTGGAAGAAGCGGCTCGAGCCGTATCGCTCGCGCGCGAACTGCCGCGTCGTCGAGGACTACGACGCCATTCCGTACCTCTGGGTGACGGACGTGCTGATCTCCGACGTCTCGTCGATCGCCAACGAATTCGCCCTGCTCGACCGCCCGCTCGTCTACCTCGAAGTGGACGACCAGGAGGCGTTGAAGAAGCGCTACCCGAACCTCGATCTCGACACGTGGGGTCAGCGCGCGGGCGAAGTGGTCGGCGATGCGGCGCGCTGCCGTGCGGCGGTGGAGCGGGCGCTCGCGGACCCGAATCACAACAGCGAGTTCCGCCGGGCTCTCGCGGCCGACGTCTTCTACAACCCCGGGCACGCCACGGAGCCCGCGGTCGCCAAGTTCTACGAGATCCTCGAGCTCGACCGCGCGACGGCGCCGGTGGCGGCGGGCGCCGCCGCGGCCGGCTGATCGCGAATCGTCGTGACCGTGCGCCTGCCGATCCGTCGGCAGTGCGATGCATCCGATCCTGCATGAGACCTCGCTCGCGGGGCGCGCGCTCGTCGCCGCGCTGTTCCCGCGGCGCTGCCCCGCGTGCGATCGGGTGATCGACGCCGCGGGCGTCGCATCGTTCTCGGCGCGGCCGGACGTCTGCGCGCGCTGCCGCGCGAGCGTCGTGCGACTGGAGGGGCGCGGTTGCCGGAAGTGCGGCGCGGAGCCGGCGCCGGGCGCGCAACTTTCGCCGCGGCGTTGCCGCCGCTGCCGCGGCCGTCGGTT
>CAZBOK010000151.1:0-10228 GCA_964493525.1 uncultured Phycisphaeraceae bacterium
ACGGCGGCCAGATCGTCTTCTGCTGCGTCGCCGCGCCCGCGACGAGCGCGAGCACGACGAGCGCGAACGCGATGGCGTGGCGCTTCGACATGGGGCGGGGAGACTACTCGATCCCTCGCGCCTGCTAAGGTCTCGCCCCGTGCGCGGCTTCCGCATGCTCGAGTTCGGCTGCAAGGTCAACCGTTGGGACGGGCAACGCGTCCGCGCCGCGCTCGCCGCCGCCGGTTTCGCGGAGGCGGACGACGGCCGCCCCGTCGCGCTCGCCGTGGTGAACGCGTGCGCCGTGACCGATCGCGCCGTACGCCGCGGACGGCAGGCGCTGCGCCGATTGCGCCGCGAACATCCCGACGCGCGGCTCCTCGTCACCGGATGCATGACGCCCGTCGATCGGGCGCGATACCACGCCGTCGCGGCCGACGTCGCCACGCTCCCGCACGCGGAGCTCGATCGGCTCGCGTCGTTCGCGGCGGAGTGGAGCGCCGCGCCCCCGCCGCTTGCCGACACCGCGGTGTTCGCGCCGGTGTCGCCGATGTCGCCGGTGTCGCCGCCGGCGGACGCCGCCTTCGAGGAGCGCACGCGCGTGTTTCTCAAGGTCGTCGACGGGTGCGACGCGCGCTGCGCGTTCTGCGTGATCCCGTCGATCCGCGGGAAGATCGCGAGCCGCCCGCGCGCCGAGATCCTGTCCGAAGCGCGCGCGTTCCTCGCGCGCGGCTTCCGCGAACTCGTGCCGTGCGGCGTCCACCTCGGGCACTACGGCCGCGACAGCGGCGACCGGTTGATCGACCTGCTGCGTGCGCTCGTCGCGCTCGACGGCGACTTCCGCGTGCGGCTCTCGTCGCTCGAGCCGACCGAGATCGACGGCGCGCTCGGCGACCTGCTCGCCGGCGAACCGCGGCTCGCACCGCACCTGCACGTCCCGCTGCAGTCGGGCGACGACGCCACGCTGCGGCGCATGCGGCGGCCGTACGCGTCGCACGGGTATCTCGATCGCGTGCGTCTCGTTCGCGATCGCTGCCCCGACCTCGCGCTCACGACCGACGTGATCGTCGGCTTCCCCGGCGAGGACGACGCCGCGTTCGAGCGGACGCTCGCGGTCGTCGACGCGGCGGGGTTCGTGGCGGTGCACGCGTTCCCGTTTTCACCGCGCGAAGGCACGGAGGCCGCCGCGCTCGACCGGCGCGTCGATCCGCGGACGATCCGCCGGCGTGTCGCGCGACTCCTGAAGCAGGTCGCCGCGCGGCGGCGGCGCTGGTTCGAATCGCGGATCGGGACGCGCGCGCGCGTGCTGGTGGAGGTCGAAGGGGACCGCGTCTCGATCGGACGATCCGAACACGGCGTCCGAGTCCGGTTGCCCGGAGGGGTCCCGAACTCTACGTTCGTCGCGAGTCGGATCGCCGGCCACGCCGCGGACGACCTGATCGGAGAGCCTTCCCCGCCATGACCGGAGAGCGCGAGCGCGCCCGCCGCACGTTGAAAGCGCAGCTCGAGTCCGACGCGTTGCTCGGGCTCGGCGAGTTGCCGCGCCGCGCGCGCGTCGCGAAGCCGGCGGCCCCCGCGCCCGTGCCGAGCGTCGAAGTGCGCCGCCCGCCGGCGAACGTGCGCGTCCACGTGCCGCCGATGACGGCGCTGCTCGGCGACGCCGGCAAGCGCGCGCAGCTCGAGCGACTCGACGACGAAGTGCGCGGCTGCGTCCTGTGCAAGCTCGCGCGCACGCGAACCTACGCGGCGCCCGGCGAAGGCAACGTCGACGCCGACCTGATGTTCATCGGCGAGGGTCCCGGCGAGGAGGAAGATCGCTCCGGCCGGCCGTTCGTCGGCCGCGCGGGCGAGCTGCTCACCAAGATCATCGTCGCGATGGGCTTCACTCGCGAATCGGTGTTCATCGCGAACATCGTGAAGTGCCGCCCGCCCGAGAACCGCGTGCCGGAGCAAGACGAAGTGAAGTCGTGCAGCCCGTACCTCGACCGGCAGATCGACCTGATCCGCCCGAAGGTGATCTGCACGCTCGGACTGCCGTCGACGCGAGCGCTGCTCGGGATCACCTCCGGCATCAGCGGCGTGCGCGGCAAGAAGCACCTCTATCGCGGGATCACCGTCGTGCCGACCTTCCACCCCGCCTACCTGCTGCGCAATCCCGCCGAGAAACCGAAGGTCTGGCAGGACGTGCAGATGATCGCGCGGCTCGTCGTCGAGCTGGGCGGCGTCGTCCCGCACCCGCCGGCGACGACGAGCGCCGCCGCGAACGGAGGCTCCGCGTGATCGGCTCGGCGATCGGCATCGAACTCTGCGACGGCGCGTTGAAGGCCGTGAAGGTGCGGAAGCTCGGGCGGCGCCTGAGCGTGACGTGGGCCGACTACCGCCCGTACGCGCGAGCGGAACACGGCGCCATTCAAGTGGAGGCCGGGCTCGAGATGCGCGCGGCGGCGACGCTGCGCTCGTTCCTCGCCGAGTCGCGGCCCGGTCCGTTCGACCGCGTCTACGTCGGGTTCCCGTCGATCGCGACGTTCAACCGGTTGATCCACGTGCCCGACGTCGGCGCCGAGCACGTCACCGAGCTGGCGCGGTTCGAGGCGCATCGATCGCTGCGCGGGCCGGCGGACGACTACGAGCTGCGCTGGCGCGTCCTGCCGCCGCCGGGCCACGGCCGCGAGACGCCGTGCCAACTCTTCGCGATCCGCAAGCGGCTGCGCGACGCATTCATCGCGGATCTCACCGACTGCGGCCTCGAGTTCGACAGCCTGATCCTCTCGGCCGAAGCGCTCGCGCTGTTCGTGCGCCACGATCGGCCGCGCTCCGGCGATCGCATCGTCGTGTCGATCGGCTTGCGCGCGACCGAGGTCGTCTACCTGCGCGACGAAGGCTTCTGCTTCCGCACGCTTCCGCTCGGCATCGTCGCGCTCGAGTCGATCGGCGGCGCGGGCCACGAGAAGCGCGCCGAGGCCGCGCGCCTCCTGGTGCGACGCATCGCGGCCGAGATCGGCAAGGGCATCGCGTTCTTCTTCGGGAAGCACGGCGGCTTCGAGCCGGCGGCGGTGAGCCTGTTCGGCGAAGGCGCCCAGAATCCCGAGGTGTGCGACGAGTTCCGCCGCCTGTACCCGACGCAGGTCGAGGCGATCGGCGAGTTGAACCGCATCCGGCTCGACAAGTCGTTGACCGGCCCCGGCGGCTCGCCCGTCGCCGGCTCGGTGCCGTGGATGGGTTCGGCGCTCGGCCTCGCCATCGCCGCGGCGCGCGCGGAGTCGCCGGTCACCGAGGTGATCCCGCCGAACCGCGCCCGCGAGGCATCGCGCCGATTGCCCGGGCTCGCGGCCGCCGCGCTCTTCGTCGCCGCCGGCGCGACGCTGGTCGGCTGGCTCGACGATCGCGAGCTCGCACGCGTCCAACGCCTGCAGGTGACGCCGACCGCGGACGAGCTGCACGCTCGCGAGAGCCTCGCCGAGCGGACGACGGCCGATCTGGAACGGCTCGAGCGCGCCGAGCACGCGGTGACCGACTTCGTCTCCGGGCACTCCGCGCGCGGCCCGTTCCTCGCGAAGGTGCTCAGTGCGTTCGCACCCGAGAACCACGAGTTCGGGCCGAGCGCGCTGCGGTTGATCGATTGCTCGCTCGCGCAGGACGGGCGCGACAGTCGAGTCACCGGCCGCGTGCGGATCGCGTGGAACGACGACCAGGCCGAGACGGTGCTGAAGAAGCGCCTCGCGCTCGTCGCCGGCGTGCGCGACCCGAAGGTGGAAGAGATTCCCGAGCAGCGCGACGAGCTCGCACAGACCAAGGTGCTGAAGTTCGAAGCCGTGCTTCCCGGCGGGCCGGAGGGTCGTTCGTGAGGATCCTCGCCTACATCCTCCTGATCGCGGGGCTCGTGGCGGGCGCGTACTTCGCGTTCGTACACGGCGGCCAGGCGCGACGCGAGATCCACGAGCGCGCGGCGGTGCTCGAGCAGGCGGCGAAGCAGACGAACGACCTGCTCAAGATCAAGTCGCCGCCGTCGCCGGAGGAACTCGCGTCCGCGGTGGCGGCGGTCGACGCGCGGCGCGAGCGGCTCGACGCATTCATCGCGACGCTCGCGCGCGGCGCCCGCGCTCCCGCTCCCTCCGTCGACGACGTGCTCGCGCGCGCGCGCAAGGTCGGCGTTGGCGAAGCGCTCCTGCGTGCGCTCGCGGATTCGCTGACGAGCACCGCCGCCGCAACGCTCCCCGAATCGCGGCGCCGCGCGGTCGCCGCGTTCCTCGACCGGTGCGACGGCAACGGCTGCCAGCTGACGGACGTCACTCTCGACGCCGCGGCGAAGCGCGCCGGCGCCGCGAATCCGTTCGAGTTGGTCCGGCTGCGCGCGAGCCTCGTCGGATCTCCGAGCGCGGTCGTCGATCTCTTCGACCGCCTCCAGACGCCGCGACTCGACGACCCCGCGGACCGAACCGTCGTCGGCGACGTCGCGCGCCTCTCGATCCGCGCGCTCGACAAGGACGAGATCGCTCGGTTCAGCGCGAAGGACGCCGCTCCACCGATCGCTTTCGACGTCGAAGTCGACTTCGTGACCGGGACCTCCGACGCCGCGGGAGGTGCGCCATGAGGCCGGTGCCCGTGGATCGAATTCTCGTGTTGACAGGCACTTGCCTCGTTCTTATAGTTCTCGCCTTCACCGGCTATTTTCTTAACACTAGAACTAGCAAGAGGTTAAGTCGGCTCACCGTGATCGAGACCGAGTCCACCCTCTCCGTTGCCCGGCGCCCCCTCGAGGCGCGTGCACGGACCCCGGTCTTCTCTGAATGGGCGCGTGCGTTCGCTTTCGAACCGCACACGTCCGGTCACGCCTTTTCCGCCGGCTCCTTCTATGACCAAGACGCGCTCGCCGACTTCGCCGGGCGCTCCGATCTCGACCGCCAGATCCGCGATTCGCTGGTCGCCCCCACCGGCATCCGCGCGACCGAGCAGGCCGACCCGGTCGGCATCCGCATCGAGTGGGACACGAACCCGAATCTCGCCGCGATCCGCGCCACGATCGAGAAGAACCCTTCGCTCGAGGCCGGCTGCCGCGTCGATCGCTGGCGCGCCGGCGAGGAGCCCGCGGTGATCGCGACGCTCCCGCTCGACGCATCCACCTACCTCGACTCCAGCGTCGGCCCCCGCGGCGGCGCGTTCACGTACCGCGTTCGCGTGTTCGTGAAAGGGAAGTCGATCGACGGCTCGCTCCTCGCGGAGGAACGCAAGAGCGACCTCGTCACCGTGTCCCGTTCGGAGGCGTTCGGTTTGCGCCTCGTGGCCGGCGACACGACGAAGATCACGTTCGAGGTGACCGTGAACGCGGGACCGGGTAAGAAGAGCGCCCGATTCGACGCCCATCGGGGCGAGAAGATCGGCGCGATGACGAACCTGGACGGCGCGATGGTCGACTTCAGCACGGGTCTGACGGTGCTGGAGATCTCCGAGTTCGACGACGTGCGCGAGACGACCGTGCGGCACCCGCAGTTCAATCCGGACGGTTCGCGACGCATCGACGAAAACGGCTTGGTGTTCCGGGACGAGATCCGCAAGGTCCCGGTGCGGCGATTGGAAGTCCGAGTGCAGGACAGTGCCGGGGCGACCCGCGCGCTGAGCATCGATCGGTGATCGGACACGCGGCCCGCCGCCGCGCGACCATCGATCCGGACGTCGGGACGCCCGCTCGCTCTCGCGGGCCCCGGCGAAACTGCAGGAGAAGATCGCAATGAGTCACCCGAGGTTCCTCATCCCGACCGCGACGCTCTTCGGCATCGCGCTCACGCTGACGGGCTGCAACCTGTTCGGCGGCGGCGACGACCGCGAGAAGACCGAGATGGCGAGTGCGTCCGATGCGACCGATCCGTCGATCACCGTCGATGCGACCGCAGCTCCCGGCTCCGGCATGCGCGTCGACGAACTGCTCGCGAAGGCGAACGCCGCCGAGCAGGACGGCAAGCTCGCCGACGCCCGCGCGATGTACGCGGAGGCCGTCGAGGCCGATCCGGGCAACGCCGACGCGAAAGCCGGCGTCCAGCGCATCGGCGCGGTGCTCGCGATGGCCGATGCCCAGGAAGCCGGCGCCGCAGCCGCGCGCTCTGCGGCACCGGCACCTGCGGCCGGTTCGGGAACGGCTCCGGCCGATATCACGAAGAACGCCGAGGAGATGACGCAGGTGCGCCGCGCGCAGGTGCGCATCGAAGCGGAGAGCAAGGTGAAGCAGGGCGAGGCCGCCCTGAACGCCGGCGACTTCGACAGCGCGATCCGGTCCTTCGAGGACGCGCTGATGATCGTCGGGTTCAACCCGTTCCTGATCGGCGGCGAGCTGCGCGAGGACTCGCTCCAGGCGCGCATCGACGCCGCCCGCCGCGCGAAGTCCGAGCACGAGCGCGCCGAAGAGCAGGCGCGCCAGGCGCGAATCCAGCGCGAGAAGCAGGAGCGCGAAGACGAAGAGCGCGCGCGCCTCGAGCACAAGATCGTCACGCTCTGCGACGCCGCCAACAAGGCGTTCCAGGACGACCACTTCTCGGAAGCGGAGGCCGACCTCGAAGAGGTCCTGCGCCTCGACCCGACCAACGAGCGGGCGCGCAGCCTGATGCAGCTCACCCGCGACGCGCGCCAGCAGGCGAACGATCGCGACCTCAAGGAGAGCTACAAGCGGAACTGGCGCGAGACCTTCGATGAGCTGACGGCCGAGCTGCGCCCGCAGAACGACCTACTCGTGTTCCCCGATGACAAGGCGTGGCGCGACATCGCGAGCCGCGGCCCGAACGAGTTCTCGGTGCAGGACAACCTCGTCAGCGCCGACGAGCGCGCGATCACGGACAAGCTGCGCGGCACGCCGATGACGCTGACGTTCGACAACACGCCGCTCTCCGAGGCGATGAAGTTCTTCAACACCGTCACCGGCGTCAACTTCATCGTGTCGCCGACCATCGCCGCCGCGGGCGAGGAGCCGAACTTCACGCTGAACGTCGGCCCGATGTCGGCCCTGCAGGCGCTCGACCTCCTGATGAGCGTCTCCGCGACGCCGATCGCCTACCGCATCAAGGACGGCGTGGTCCGCATCGTCGGCGCGAAGGAAGCGACCGGCGGCCAGGTGCTCGAGTTCTACGACATCCGCGACCTCTCCAAGAAGATCAGCAACTTCCCGTCGAAGGACTTCAACCTCCATCCGTCCGGCGCGGCCGACGAGGGCCTCGGCGAGGCGGGTCCGGAGCCGCAGCCGCTCGTGCTCGAAGGCGAGCGCCTCGCGGAGCTGATCAAGGCGAACATCGCGCAGGAGACGTGGGACGCCGATCCGGCGAACTCGATCCAGGCGGTCTCGGGCGCGCTCGTGGTGCGGCAGACGCCGCCGGTGCACAACCTGATCGCGGCGCTCCTCAAGGACCTGCGTGAGAACGCCGGCACGTTGATCAACATCGAGAGCCGGTTCCTCACGGTGTCGGACTCGATGCTCGAAGACATCGGCGTCGACTTCCGCGGCCTCGGGCCGGACGAAGTGAACCCGAAGGCGAAGATCCCGACCGGCCTCGCGCTCGACGATTTCGGCACGCCGCCCGATGGGTTCGGCACGCCGGGCGCGCCGTCCGGCATCGGCACCGACAACGACGTCGGCGTGTTCTATGACACGAGCGAAGGCGACGTGAAGGCGCGCGTCGAGCAGCTGTATGACCTCTCGCTCGGCAACGACGAGTTCCAGAACTCGGGCGGTCTTTCGGTGCAGGCGACGTTCCTCGACGATGCGCTCGTCGAAGCGATCCTGCGCGCGGTGTCGAAGTACGGCACGTCGAACATCGTCGACTCCCCGTCGCTCACGGTGTTCAACGGCCAGCGCGCCAGCCTGAACGTGATCAACCACTTCTCCTACGTGAAGGACTTCGACGTCGAGATCGCGCAGGCGGCCGTCATCGCGCAGCCGATCGTCGACGTGATCCAGGAGGGCGTGGTCCTCGACGTTCGCCCGGTCGTCAGCTCCGACAAGCGCTTCATCACGATGGAGCTGCGCCCCACCGTCGCGAACCTCGATCGCCCGCTCGACACCTTCACGACGTCGCTCGCGATCGGCTCGGACGTGACGATCGAGCTGCCGACGTTGCGCATCCAGCGCGCGCGCACCACGGTGACGATGCCGGACGGCGCGACGCTGTTGATCGGCGGCTGGAAGATCGCGGATGACCAGGACTTCGAGTCCGGCATCCCCTTCCTGAACAAGATCCCGCTGATCTCGTTCCTCGCGACGCGCAAGGGCAAGTTCCTGAACAAGAAGAAGCTGATGGTCCTCGTCCACGCGCAGATCGTGATCCCCGAGGAAGGCGAACCGCACTACGCCACCGCGGGCAACTGAAAGTTCGCGGTCGCCCGGGGCGCGCTCTCGCTCCCCCGGATCGGCTCTGGTACAAGACGACGCTCCGTTTCGGCACCCGAAGCGGAGCGTCGCTGCTTCCCATCAGCCCTACGCCGGACGGGGCCGGGCGCGGCGTTACGACACCGCTCCCTCGCAGATATCGAGACCACCCGCGGAGGTCGGTTCCGCCCCATGCGCACGCGCACTCTCGCTCTTTCGTTCGCGGTCCTGCTCTCCGGACCGCTCGCCCCCCTGTCGATCGCGGCGCCGCCGGACAGCGGCGATGCGAAGACCAAGAACCTGCAAGACGACATCCGCTTCGCGCGCGATCTCGCGAGGTTCCGGTACTTCGATCTCTCCGACACCTGGCTCTCGAGCATCGAGAACCAGAAGGACCTCGACCCGAACGTCAAGGGCGACGTGATGCTCGCGAAAGCGGAGATCGCGCGGCTCGCGTCGGAGTTCGCGGTCACGCGTGAGGAGCGTCGCAAGTACTACGACACCGGCGCGGACTACTACAAGAAGGCCCTCGAAGGACTCGGCGCGACGATGACGCCGGACAAGGGCGAGGCGATCGTCGACGGCTACTGCAAGCTGCTCGTGTCGCGCGGCGAGTTCTACACCGAGGAACTTCAGCTCTCGAAGGACAACGGCGCCCCCGCCGACCAGCAGGCGCCGCTCAAGAAGGCGGCCGACGATTCGTTCCGCGACGCGGTGAAGCTCCTGAACGGAGTGCACGACGAGCTGGTGAAGGCGGCCGATGCGGCGGACGCGACCGCGCAGGAGAAGGAACAGCTCACGAACCTCGCGCAGTTCGCTCAGTACACGCGCGGCCAGTCCTACTACCTCTGGGCCCTGCTCTACGACCCGAAGGACGCGAACCGCGCCGACTACCTCCACCAGTGCGTCGACAAGCTCACCGACTTCATCTGGGACGTCGGCGACGAGAACTTCTACGCGCTCTACGCCTACTTCTATTCCGGCATGGCGGAGTGGGAACTCGGCCGGCTCGAGACCGAGAAGGCGAACGGCCACGACGCCAAAGCGCTCGCGAACTTGAGCCACATCCACTCCGAGGGCGGCATCGATCTGTCGCGCATCAGCGGCGCCGACGTGGCGGAGAGCGACAAGAAGTTCGTCACCGAGTTGTTCGAGAAGTCCTACTGGGGCGCCTCGCAGGTCTTCCGCTCGGTCGCCTCGCGATTCGAGAAGGACGCCAAGATCCAGGACACCGACAAGCTCGACCCGATCGCGTTCGACTTGCTCGTGGTGAAGGCGCCGGGTCACGACAAGCCGTGGTGCATCACGGCGCCGGTGTACAAGCCGGCGATGGTCCAGGCGCTCCGCTCCGCCGCGATCGGATCGATCGACGAGATGGAGAAGCGGCTGAAGGACGCGCACCTCGAGTTCACCGACTACGGCTGGCTTGCGCTCCTCGAGAAGGCGAACGCGCAGATCGACGTCGGCAACACCGCGCAGGCACTCGCGATCGTGAAAGAGGTCGCGGAGAAGAATCGCGGCACCGCGGTCGGCGGCAAGGCGCAGAAGCAGCTCGCGGAGATGCTCGGCGACGACTCCGGCGGCTCGACCACGCAGCCGGCGAGCGTCCTGTGGCTCGCGGTCGAAGGGCTGACGAACGACGGCAAGTACACCGAGGCCGCGGCGAAGCTCCAGCAGGTGATCGCGGCGTGCACCAACGACGAGGACAAGAAGTCCTACCTCGCGAAGTCGTGGCGCCACATGGGTCGCTGCTACGAGCAGACCGAGCATTTCCTCGAAGCGGGACTCGCCTACGAGACCGGGCTCGACGCCGCGCGATCCTTGAAGGACGAGGGCGCGACCTCCGAGCTCGCGAAGATGGCCTTCAACGTCTGGAACCGCCGCTTCCTCGAAACGAAGAGCGAC
>CAZBOK010000152.1:0-10179 GCA_964493525.1 uncultured Phycisphaeraceae bacterium
GCCTCGCCGCCCGCGGTCACGCGATCGAGGACGTCCGCGAGCAGGGCGACTGCCACGCGATCCTGCGCGATCCGGCGACCGGCCGCCTCGTCGCGGTCGCCGACCGGCGCATCGCCGGCGGCGTCGCCGCGCCCGCGCGCTGATCCGCGACCGCGCGCCGCGACTTTCGTCCCCGCGCGACTTTCCGCTTGTTCGGCGCGCGTTCGGACCTACTTTGTAAAACGTAAAGTTCATTCGGTGCGTGCCCGATGGATCGCGTTTCATTTCCGAGGACCACCAATGGATTGTGGTCCGGCCCTGCGGAGCGGTGCGAGCGCATGGCAGCCATCCCGCGGAAGCTGTTCCGGATCGGCGAAGTGATCGCGCACAGCGGTCTCTCGCGGCAGACGATCCACAACTACACGATGCTCGGATTGATCGACGCCGAGGAGCGCACGCCCGCGGGGCACCGACTGTACGGGGAAGACGTCTTCGAGCGCCTCGAGCGGATCAAGCAGCTGCGCGAGCAGCACACCCTCCTCGAAGTGAAGCGCATCGTGACCGGCCACGCGAACCCGGGGAGCGGCGCGCGTCCGGCGCCGAAGAGCTGATGCAAGCCGTCCCGAGCGTCCGAGCGTTGCGCGTCGCGAAGCCCGCCGCGCGCCCCGAGGTCGACATCGCGCTCCTGTGGCGCCGGTTCCGGAAGTCGCACAGCGACGAATCGCGGAACCGGCTGCTCGAGACCTACCTGCCGCTCGTGCGCGCGCTCGCCGCGCGCGTGCTGTCGCGCCTGCCGCCGTACGTCGACGCCGAAGATCTCCGCAGCGCCGGAGTGTTCGGACTCCTCGACGCGATCGAGCACTTCGATCCGGACCGCGGCGTGAAGTTCGAGACCTACTGCAGGAAGCGCGTGTCGGGCGCGATGCTCGACGAGCTGCGCCGACAGGATCCGATCCCGCGCGAGACACGCGAGCGCGCGGAGATGGTCGCGAAGACGCTGCAGCGCCTGCGCGACGAGCTGCGGCGCGAGCCGTCGCAGTGGGAGGCGGCGCGTGCGCTCGGCCTTGCGCTCCCGGCGTTCCGCCGGCTCCTCGCGGACGTCGCGCTCGCGACGTGGTCGCCGCTCGATCTGCTCGTCGATTCCGGCGACGGAGACGACGCGCACGGCGCGCACTTCGAGCCCGAGGACGCGATCGCCGGCCCGTCCGAGATCGCGTGCCGCCGCGAGCTGCTCGCGCTCGCGCACCACCTGCTGTCCGCTGCCGAGCGCACGATCGTGCGCGGCTACTACCACGACGAACAATCCATGAAGCGCATCGGCGGGAGGCTCCGCCTCTCCGAGTCGCGCGTGTGCCAACTGCACGCGCAGATGCTCGACCGCCTGAAGACGCGCTTCGCGCAACTGGAGCGCTGACGGCAATGAGCCCCCCGAACGAACGCACGAGCGGCACACCGACCGCCGGCACCGGCCACCGCGCCTGACGCGACCGAATCGATGGCGGGGGTCGTGGGCCCTGCGCCCACGGCTCTCCCGGGAGGGGGCGCCGCCGGCGACGCTGCCGGCGGCGTCCTTTTTCATCGCGTGTCCCGCCGTTGGAGTTTGCGCGCGACCGTTTTCATACCTCGCAGTAGTCGGCGCCCCCTTCGCGACGGCCACCTCGCTACAGTCCCCGGCCGTCGCCGACTGTTCGGCGCAGTCCATCCCCATCTCATCGACTCAGGAGGAGACCCCCTTCCATGGGCTTTCTCGCGGACTTCAAGGCGTTCGCAATGCGCGGCAACGTCGTCGACATGGCGGTCGGCGTCGTGATCGGCGCCGCGTTCGGCAAGATCGTCAGCTCGCTGGTGACCGACGTGATCATGCCGCCGCTCGGGCTCGCGCTCGGCAAAGTCGACTTCCGCCAGAAGTTCCTCGCGCTCGACGGCGGCGACTATCCGAACCTGCAGGCCGCGCTCGACAAGAAGGCCCCGGTGATGACGTGGGGCAACTTTGTGCAGAACACGGTCGACTTCTTGATCATCGCGTTCGCGATTTTCCTGGTCGTGAAGGCGATTACCCGCTTCATGCCGAAGCCCGCGCCCGCGCCGCCACCGCCGGCAAAGACCAAGGAATGCCCGCAATGCTGCTCGCCGATCGCGCTTGCCGCGAAGCGATGCCCCTGCTGCACCGCGCAAATCGGCTGAAACACGCATTGCGAATGCGAGGGTCTGTCGATTGACGCACCCTCGCGCGTTCGTAAGCTGCCGGGCTTTTCACGAATCGGAACCACGCTTGCGGTGAAGCGTGCTCGTTTGCAGGTCCCCGCAAGTTCGAACCCCGCCGGATCCCCCCGGATTCTCATGGAGGAGTGCCAAGCAATGTCGTCGAAGAACGTCCTGTTGTCCCTCGGTCTCGCGAGCTTGATCTTCGGATCGAGCCTCACGAGCTGCACCACGAACACGGTCGAGGATCGTCCGCCGCCGATGACGTCCGACTCCACCGGAGCGGGCGCGTCGTCGAAGTCCGATCCTGCGAAGTCCGGCGGTGAGTCCGCGAAGTCCGGCGGCGAGTCGTCGAAGACCGGTGCAGGCACGGGCACGACGGGCGGTTCGACCTCCGGCGGAACGACCGGCACGCGCTCGCCATCGATGCCGCCGCAGCCGATGGGCTCGGCCTCCGCGTCACTCGCGCTGCCGACCGGCGATCCGGCGACGTCCGTGGTCCTCCTCGAGAAGATGCTGCCGAACGAGATTCAGGCCGGTGCGCCGTTCACCTACACGGTGCGCGTGACGAACCTGACGCGCACGACGCTGCAGGGCGTCGTCTTCACCGATTCGATCTCCAGCAAGATGAACATCTCCGGCGCGACGCCGCCGGCCGACTCGAAGGACGGCGCGACGATGCGCTGGACCCTCGGCACGTTCGGCGCCGGCGAAGCGAAGACGATCTCCGTCAACGCGACGGTCGCCGACTCCGGCTCGTTCGAGAACTGCGGCACGGTGTCCTGGAACCAGGGCCTGTGCGTCGCCTCGAACGTCGTGTCGCCGAAGCTCCAGGTCACGAAGACCGCGCCGTCCGAAGTGCTCGCGTGCGATCCGATCCCGATGAAGATCGTCGTCACGAACAACGGCACCGGCTCGGCGCGCAACGTTCACGTCACCGACACGCTCCCCGCCGGCCTGACCGATTCCTCGGGCAAGTCGACGCTCGACTGGGACGTCGGCACGCTCGGCGCCGGTCAGTCGCGTGAAGTCACGGCGAACCTGAAGGCCGCGAAGTCCGGCAGCTACAGCAACACGGCGACGGCGAAGGCGGACGGCGGACTCACCGGCAGCTCGAACACGACGACCACCGTCGTGAAGAAGCCGGCGCTCACGCTCAGCCTCGCCTGCCCCGACAAGCTGTTCATCGGCCTGAAGGGCGACAAGACGTTGACGGTGAAGAACACCGGCGACGGTCCGGCGAAGGACTGCGTCGTCGAGGACACGCTGCCCGCGGGCATCACCTTCGTGTCGGCCGACAACGGCGGCACGGCGGCGAACGGTAAGGTGCAGTGGCGCCTCGGCACCCTCGAGGCCGGCCAGAGCAAGACGCTGAAGATGACGATCACGTCGACCACGCAGGGCACCGTGACGAACACGGCGACGGCGATGGCGTATTGCGCCGACGCCGCCACGGCCTCGTGCCAGACGCGCTTCGAAGGCATCCCGGCCATCCTGCTCGAGGTCGTCGACGAGAACGACCCGATCCGCGTCGGTGACAACGAGGTCTACACGATCACCGTCACGAACCAGGGCTCGGCGACCGACACCAACATCAAGCTGACCTGCACGGTGGAAGCCGCGCAGCAGCTCGTGTCCGGTGGCGGCGCGACGAACGGCGTGATCAGCGGCTCGACGATCACCTTCGCGCCGCTTCCGAAGCTCGACGCGAAGCAGCACGCGACCTTCAAGGTCACGGTGAAGGCGCTGAAGGCCGGCGACATCCGCTTCACGGTGGCGCTGAAGAGCGATCAGCTCACGCGCTCGGTCGACGAGACCGAAGCGACGAACCAGTACGAGTGATCGAACCGTCCTAGATCGGATGGGACGCGCGGGCGCCGGGGCTTCTGCCTCGGCGCCCGCCGTCGTTTGACGGGGCGCGGCGTTCCGCCTCGCGGTTACACTCTCGCGGCCGAACCCGTGAGAGAGGTCCGCAAGTGCTCCCCATCTCGAAGCGCAGCGAGTCGCTCGGCACCGAGAACGCTTTCGTCGTGCTGGCGGAAGTGAAGCGGTTGATCGCCGAGGGCAAGGACATCAAGTCGTTCTGCATCGGGCAGCCCGACTTTCTCCCGCCTGATCACGCGCGCGTCGCCGCGATCCAGGCGATCTGCGAAGGCAAGACGGGATACACGCCGTCGGCCGGCATCCCCGAGTTGCGCGCCGCCGTCGCGCGCGACTTCTCGCAATCGCGCGGGATCGACGTGAAGCCGGACGACGTCGTCGTCGGCTGCGGCGCGAAGCCGTTCATCGGCCACGCGATCGTGTCGACCACCGACTACGGCGAGGGGCACGAGGTCATCTATCCGGCGCCCGGCTTCCCGATCTACGACTCGATGACGCGCGCCTGCGGCGCCGTCGGCGTGCCGCTGAAGCTGAAGGAGAAGAACGACTTCGCCTTCGACATCGACGAGCTCGCGTCCAAGATCACCAGCAAGACGCGATTGTTGATCCTGTGCTCTCCGCACAATCCGACCGGCGGCGTGCTCTCGAAGGACGTGATCCGCCAGATCGCCGACCTGATGCGCAAGCATCCGAACGTGTGGATCTTCAGCGACGAGCCGTACTCGAAGCTGGTCTATGACGCGCCGCTCGCCACGATCGAGGCCGAGCCGGGAATGCTCGAGCGCACGATCGTCGTGGACTGCACCTCGAAGACGTATGCGATGCCGGGCTGGCGATTGGGATATGCCGCGAACCGCACGCTCGCTCCGCACTTCACGCGCTGGAACACGAACACCGATTCGTGCCCGCCCGCGCCGAGTCAGTACGCGGCGCTCGCCGCGCTCCTCGCGCCGCAGGATTGCGTCGACGCGATGCGACAGAGCTTCCGCGAGCGGCGCGATCTGATCGTGAAGCTGTTGAACGACGTCCCGGGCGTGACGTGTCGCAAGCCGGGCGGCGCGTTCTACGTGTGGCCGAACGTGACCGAAGCGTGCGCGCGCGTCGGCGCGAAGGACAGCGAGGAGTTCCGAAAGCAGTTGCTGCACGAAGCGGGCGTCGCCGTGCTCGCGGACGTCCACTTCGGGCCGCGGGTCGAAGGCGAAGGACAACACGTGCGGTTCAGCTACGCGACCTGCCGCGCGGACATCGAAGCGGGCGTCGAGCGGATGGCGGAGTTCGTGAAGAAGAAGGAGCGCAAGTCGCAGCCGGTGGGCGCGAAGTCGATGGGGGTGTGAGGGAGGGGGCGGAGCGTGCCCGGGTTCTCCGTCTTCGCGGCATACGCGCTCATCTGCATTCCGGGGATATTGCTCGCTGAGCGTGGGGCAATCCCGATCCACGAATCATTCTTCCACGGCAGCCAGTTCGTCGCTTGCGTCGCTTGCGTCGCGATGTCCGTCCGCTTCATCGTGCGTTCTCGGTCGAGGACGGCGCACGGGACGAGCGAGTGCGAGCCTCGCTGGATTCGCTTGGCATGGGTCTGCGCGTACGCGAGCGGCGGATGGATACTCCTGGTTGCGGTCGCGATCACGTGGATGGCAACACATCCGATCCCGTTCTGAGTCCTGTGATCGGATCGGGATGCGCGTGCTTGCGACGCGGTCGGCTCCGGTGGACTCGACTCGACGCGCCCGGAAGCCCTGCGGGGGGCGCGTCGAGTCGAGTCCACCGGAGCCGAGCGCTCGGTCTGTGGGCTTTGGGGCGGCCCCTTTCGACCTCGCGATGTGCGAGCGTGGAAGGCGGCGTGGCGATGACATGGGGCGGGCGGCGTGTTGGGGCGGGGCGCAAACGGGTTGTCGGACGGTTGCGGCGCGTGGAGCATTCTCGGCGCGCGGAGTTCCGGGGACTGACGCCGGTGCATGTGACGGCGCGCGTCGTCGACGGATTGCCGACGTTGCGATCACTCGTCTCCGCACGCGCGTTGAAGGCGGCGTTCATTGGCGGGCGCGAGCGGCGCGGGTGCCGCTTGGTGCATTTCTCCGTCATGACGAACCATCTGCATCTGATCGTCGAGGCGGACGATTCGGTCGCGTTGTCGCGCGGGGTGCAGGGGCTGCTCGTGCGCATTGCGCGGCGGTTGAATTCGGCACTGAATCGCACGGGGCGCGTGTTCGCGGATCGCTTCCACTCGCGCGTCATCGGTTCGACGCTCGATGTGCGGAACACGCTGGCTTACGTGCTCGGCAATGCGCGACGACACGGGCTCGCGTTCGAGGGAAGGGTCGATCCCTATTCGAGTGCGGCATGGTTCGACGGGTGGCGGGACAGCGCACCCGTCGCGCGCGCCGCGCCGATCTCGGCGCCGCGCTCGTGGCAGCTCCGAACGGGGTGGTCGCTGCACGGTCGACTCGATCCGTGTGCGAGGCCGGGCTCGACCGGACGCTGACTCGCGCTGCGCGCGCGCGTCCATAAACTTCCGGATTCCTTGTCCGGCGTTCGTCGCGGATTGCGCGAGCGCTGCGGTAGGAGATCTCCATGAAGCGTGCATCCGTCCTCTTCGGCATCGTCGCAACGTGCGCGGTCTCCGCTTTCGCCGGCGACCTGAACGGCGACGGCTTCGCCGAGCTCGTGGTCGGCGCGCCGCAGGCGAAGCTCGACGGCCTCGGCGGCCCGGCCGACGGCGTCGTCTACCTGATCCCGGGCTCGGCTCTCCTCGGTCTCGACGTGATGAACGAGCTGACGATCCGTCCGTCCGACTGCGGAATCGCGCCGAACGTCTCGCCGACCCAGGCCGTGAACTTCGGCCTCGCGATCGCGCTCGGCAACTTCGACGGCGACGAATACGACGACCTCGCGATCGGCGCACCGGGCGCGACGGTCGACGGCAACCCCGGTGGCGTCGTGGTCGTGCTGTACGGCACGCAGTTCGGCGTCATCCCGAGCGACGCCGAGATCTGGTCGCAGAACACGCCGGGCATCCAGGACAAGGCGGAGCACTGGCCCGGATCGGGCGACATCCACACGACCTTCGAGGAGTTCGGCAAGAGCCTCGTCACGGGCGACTTCAACGGCGACGGCTTCGACGACCTCGCGATCGGCGTGGCCGAGAAGGTCGGCTCGACGGTCGACGCCGGCGGCGTGCACGTGATCTACGGCGGCCCGCACGGTCTCTCCGCGAAGCACGACCGCCTGTGGACCCAGAACAGCTCCGGCGTGAAAGGGAAAGCGGAAGTCGGCGAGGAGTTCGGCTCGGTGCTGGCGGCGGCGGACTTCGACCAGGACGGCTTCGACGAGCTGGTGATCGGGACGCCGTTCGAGACGATCGGCAAGAGCCCGATCGGCGTGGTGCAGGTGCTGCGCGGCAGCGCGAAGGGCCTCACGTCGCACGGCAACCAGTTGCTGAAGCCACCCAACTTCAAGAGCGAGTCGCTGACCGAAGCGGAGTTCGGAGTCGCGCTCGCGGTCGGCGACTTCGACGGCGACACGTTCCCCGACCTCGCGGTGAGCAACCCGACCGAGACGTCCGTGCAGAACCCGGCGCTCACGGGTTCGATCTGGATCTACCACGGCGGCGCCGGCGGCTTGGCCAAGCACGGCGCGACGCGACTCACGCAGGAGGGCCTCGGACTCACGCTGACCGCTGCGCACGACTTCGGGCGCGGGCTCGCAGGGGGCGACTTCGACGGCGACGGGTTCTCCGAGCTCGCGATCGGGGAACCGCATCAACTGTCGTCGCCCGGCGTGACGGGCGGAGGCGTCTTCGTCCTGAAAGGCGCCGCCACGCTGAGCGGAGTCGGCGCGACGTTCTGGAGCCAGGACTCGTCGGGCATCATCGGCGTCGGCGCGAACGGCGAGGCGTTCGGCTCCGTGCTCGCCACCGCGAACGTGAACGGCGACGAGTGCCCCGAGCTGCTGGTGGGCGCGCCGTTCGACGCGAACGACTCGGACGGATTCGGCAGCGTGCTCTGCCTGTACGGCGTCAAGGACACCGGCCTCGTCTCGACGAGCAACACACTGCTCGGCACCGACACGTTCCTGGATCCGCCGGGCTTCCAAGGGCCGGCGAACTTCGGCAACGCGATCGGGCGCTGAGCGGACGCGATCCCGGCCATTCGACGCCGCGCCGCGGCGAAGGGCGCGTGCTACCGTGGCCCTCCACTGCCGGCCGGATCGGACGATCCGCGCACGATTCGGGGCGCTGCCGTGATCTCGCTCGCCACTTTGCTGATCTGCTCGTTCGGCCTCGGGAACGCCCCGACGCCGCTCGCGCCGGGCGCCGCGATCGACGTGTCGCTCGATCCGGGGTCGCCGTCGCGCACGTTCCAATGGACCGCGGACTTCGACGGGTGGTTCGTCCTCTGGGCGACGAGTGATGCCATCGACCCGAGACTCCGCGCGACCCCGGCGGGAGGCGACGCGGTCGAGGACGACAACGGCGGCGGCGGCACCGCGGCGTGCCTGATCGTCGAGACCGCGAAGGGCGCCGCCTGGACGTTCGAGCTCGGCGGCGCGGACGCCGCTGCATCCGGGGCGGTTTCGCTCCGCCTGGTCGCGGCGCCGGAGAGCGCGGCGACTCAGGGCGCGGCCGCCGCCGTCGAGACGACGATCGCCCGACTCGAGGATCTCCTCAAGCAGAAGCAGCTCCCGGCGGCGCGTCAGGAGTTCTCGAGCGCCGTCGCGGCGCTCCGCGCGACCGACGGCGCGGCGGCGAGTCGCGAACTCGCCCGGGAGGGGCTGAAGCTCGGCCGCTTCGGGCAGCGCACCGGCGAACTCGCCTCCGGTCGCGACGCGCTCACACTCGGCATCGCGTGGTGCGAGGCGTCGCTCCCGCCCGACCATCCCGAGCTCCAGGCCGCCCGCGTCAACCTCGGCGCGACGCTCTACGCGCTCGGCGACCTGCCGGGCGCGCGCGCCCGGTTCGAGCCCGCGCTCGCGGCGATCTCGCGCACGCTGCCCGACGAGCACCCCGACCTGCAGCGCGTCCGCATGAACCTCGCGGTGACCGAGGCCACGCTCGGCAACCTCGATCGCGCGCGCCCGCTGTTCGAGCAGGTGCTCGCGGTCGTGACGCGCACGCGCCCCGGCGACGATCCGTTCGTCCAGTCGGTCCGACTCAATCTCGCGGTGTGCATGAAGGAACTCGGCGATCTGCGCGGCGCGCTCGCGCTGGAGCAGCAGGTCCTCGAGGTGGAGACCCGCACGCTTGCCGACGACGATCCCGCGCTGCAGTCCGCGCGCCTCTCGCTCGGCTCCACGCTCGGCCAGTTGGGCGACCTCGAGGGCAGCCGCACGTTGCTCGAGAAGGTCGTCGAGATGCGCACCCGCTTCCTGCCGGACGATCACCCGGAGCTGCAGGTGGCCCGGATGATGCTCGCCCTCACTCTCGGCAACCTCGGCGATCTCGAGACGAGCCGCGCGCTGCTGGAGAAGGTGGTCGAAGTCCGCGCGCGGACGCTGCCGGAAGAGCACCCGTCGCTGCTCGCCGCCCAACTGAACCTCGCCAACGTCCTGCTCCTCCGCGGCGATCCGAACGGCGCGCGCACGCTGCAGGAGCACGTCCTCGCGGTCCGGGTGCGGACGCTCCCCGACGATCATCCCGACCTGCAGTCGACCCGCCAGAACCTCGCGTCCACCTTGCGCGCGCTCGGCGACCTCGCGGCCACGCGCGCGCTCGAGGAGAAGGTGCTCGCGGTCGACGTCGCGAAGCTGCCGGACGATCACCCGGACCTGCAGACGGCGCGTGCGAACCTGGCCGAGACGCTGCGGGATCTCGGCGACGTTTCGGGCGCGCGGAAGCTGCAGGAGAAGGTGCTCGCGGAACGCTCCGCGATCTTTCCCGAGGGACACGCGGACTTGCGGGCAGCACGCTCCAACCTGTGGTGGACCGCGGCGGACCTCGGCGACCGCGACGCCGCGGACGAGTACGACCGCCAACTCGTCGCTGCCGACCGACTGAGCTTCGCGCGCGCGCTCGCGACGCTCTCCGCGCGCGAAGGACGCGGCGTCGCCGACGCGCTCCGCGACGAAGCGTTCCGCGCCGCGTCGTGGGCGGCGGGAGTCGGGACGTTCGCGCCCGATCCG
>CAZBOK010000153.1:0-10154 GCA_964493525.1 uncultured Phycisphaeraceae bacterium
CGCCGGTTCGCATCGTGATCATGACGATGGAAACGACGGAGCGAAGCGAATTGCGATGCGGGCTCGGACGGGATCGCGCGCCGCGGCGGATCGCCGTCTCTATCGAGTCGCCGTCGGCGCGTAGAGAACGACCTTCATCCGCTCGGCCGCTTGCTTCAAGCCTTCGCGCCGACCGCGCCCGTCGAGCGTCGCGAGGGGAATCCCGAACTCGACCGCGAGTGCGAGATCCGCCGCGTCATAGGCGGACAGACCCGGCTCGACGGCCGTGGTGTGGAGGGTTGCGGCGGATTCACTCTCGAACGCGGGCGGCGGTTGGATGTGTCTCGCCGCGCCCGGCGACGCCTCCGGCGCCGCCCGGTAGCATCCCGCGCCATGAACTCGAAAGAAGTCCTCGCCAAACTGAGGTCGCTCGGCAATGAGTCGGTTCGCAAGCGCTTCGCGAACCAGGGCGCGGGCGACGACTACTTCGGCGTGCAGATGGGCGACATCCGCGCGCTCGCGAAGAAGCTGAAGGCGAACCACGAGCTCGGCCTCGAGCTGTGGGAGACCGGCAACGTCGACGCGCGGCTGCTCGCGATCCTCCTCATCACGCCCAAGAAGCTCACGGCGAAGCAGCTCGACGCGATGGTGAAGGCCGCGACGTTCGGTTGGCTCGCCGACTGGCTCAACTCCTACGTCGTGAAGGCGCACCCCGAGAAGGAGGCGCTGCGCGAGACGTGGATGAAGGCGCACACGGTGAAGGATCCGTGGTCCGCGCGCGCCGGGTGGAACCTGACCGCCGAGCGCGTCGCGCGCAGCCCGGAGGGGATCGATCCGAAGGCGCTGCTCGACCGCATCGAGAAGGAGATGGGCAAAGCCGACCCGGCCGCGCAATGGACGATGAACAGTTGCCTCGTCCAGATCGGCGTCCACCAGAAGCCGCTCCGCAAGCGCGCGCTCGCGATCGCCGAGAAGCTCGGCGTGTATCGCGATTACCCGGTGTCGAAGGGGTGCACGTCGCCGTTCGCGCCGGTGTGGATCGACTACATGGTGAAGAAGCAGGGGTGAGAGCGTCGCGCGATCGCGCGCGCGCCGATTGCAAGGTCCTCCAGCGTCTCGTCAGGAGACTGCGGATGGCGCGCGCGCCGGTCGAGGGCCGCGCGACTCGGTGAGCATCGCATGACGCGCGCGGCGGGAGTCCTCGCGGATGATCCGCGGCGGCGTTCGCGCGCGGTGCGGAATCGGTCGCGTCGAGTGCGCGTGGCGCGCGGAACTCGTTCGATCGTCGCCGGCACGTGCATTGCAATTCGTCTCCGCGAACCGTGTCGCCGGCGCGCGCCGGCATTCGAGGAGACCCGCCATGTCCCGACGCATCCTTGCCGCGACGCTCGCGGCGCTCGCGTTCTGCGCCGCACCGCTGCAGGCGCAGTTGATTGCATATGACGGCTTCGGCAACGGGCCGAAGAACGAGCTGAACGGCAGCACCGGCGGAACCGGCTGGTCCACCGCGTGGCAGAGCACCGGCACCGACAAGACGAAGATCGCCGGCGCGGGCTTGTCGTGGTCGGGCATGCTCACCGCGCCGGGCGCGGCCGTCACGCCGGTCGCGAGCGGAGTGTGGCCGAGCTCGAGCTACACGCGCACGTTCCAGGCTCCGCCGAGCGGCACGACCGCGCTCTATGTGTCGTTCCTCGTGCGCGACGACGCCGGCTCCGGGATCTGGGGCGGGCTGCAGTTCGGGCAGTATCCGCACGGCATGACGGTCGGCTCGCCGCTCGGGTACTACACGTACGGGATGATGTCGAGCGACGGGATCGTGGTCCTGTCGAGCAAGCCGTTGGTGACGGGCGAGACGACGCTCGTCGTCGTGAAGATCGCGCAGAACGCGGCGCCCGGCGCGGGCTTCTCCGCGCGGATGTATCTCGACCCGATGGTCGGGACTTCGGAGCCGTCCTACGCCGACGCCACGTTCGGCGTCTCTCCGCTGGCCGCGATGCCGGCGTCGCTCTCGATCGACAACGGCACCGGCTTCACGACCGACGAGATCCGCGTCGGGACGACGTGGGAGTCGGTGCTGCCGGCCGCGCCGTCGCCGTGGACCGACCTCGGCTTCGCGAAGCCGGGAGTGAACGGCGCGCCGCATCTCGGCGGCACGGGCTCGCTCGCGTCCGGCACCGCGGCGTCGATCACGTTGTCGAGCGCGCGTCCGAACGCGGCGACGGTGCTCTTCGCCGGGACGTCGGTCGTCGACCTCGCGATGCTCGGCGGCGTGCTCGTGCCGAGCCCGACGCTGGCGCTGCCGCTCGCGACCGACGCTCACGGTGCCGCGGTGATCTCCGGAACCTGGCCGAGCGGGATGGCCGCCGGCACGGGAATCGTCCTCCAGTTCTGGATCGACGACCCGGCGGCGACGTTCGGCGTCGCGGCGAGCAACGGGCTGAAGGGCGTCACGCCCTGACCAGACGAGTGTCGGGACGGCGCCCACTCGGGCGCCGTCCCGGCGCGACCTCGAACGATGACCGGGTCAGTCGCCCGGGGACCGGCGATCGATCGGCCGGCGCGCGATCACCAGACTTCGCGCGGCTTCGGCTTGGTCGAAGCCGGTGCGGTTCGCGCGTGGTGCTCGTGCTGCTCCGCCATCGCGGCGGCCATGCCGAGGCCGATCATCCCGGTCGGCGAGAAGCAGTCGATCGAGATGCCGCCGCCGTCGCAGTGGACCGCGAGCGCGATGCTGCGCAGGTGGGCCGCGACCGTCTCGGCGAGCGGAAGCTGCGCCGCGTCGAGCGGGGCGCCGCTCTCCTGGATCAACGCGGGGACCATCGGCGTCAGCGCCTCGTAGACGACGGGCAGCGACTTCTTGAGGTCGAGGTACATCCAGAACGCCGCCGACTCCGGATTGGTGCCGGCGAAAGCGCGGCGCAGCGACGCGAGGCCTGCGTCCGACTTCAGCGTGTCCGCGTCGCTCGTGCTCTTCGCGAGGTACGACTTGAGCCCGGGGCCCGACACCGCGCCGATCAGCCGCTTGCCGACGATCGCGAACGCGGGCTGCACCGGCGCGCCGGGGACCATCACCGAGAACCCCTCGCGGCCGTTCGCGAGCGGCAGCGGCCGGATCTCGACGCCTTCGCTCCCCGTCTGCGCCTTCACCTGGTCGAGCAGCTTGTTGAAGCGCTCGACGTCGCGCAGCTCGAGCACGAACACCGCGTCCGGGATGATGCCGGTCTTCGGCGCCGCGAGCGCGAGCGACACCTCGCTCCCGAACGCGGGGACGACGTCGGCCATCAGGTCGAGCGACCCGATCTTCGCGTGGCCGAGATGTTCATCGACCATGCCGGAAGCGTTCGGCGCGAGCTGCTTCGCGGCCTCGCGAACCTCCGACACGAGTCGCTCCGGGTCGAAGCGCAGGCCGACGAAAAACGCGGTGCGGTCGGGGGCCGCGTCGAGCGACGGGAAGCCGCCGCCGAGCGAGTTCAACGGAGCGAGCAAGCCGCGCGGTTCCCCGTCGAGCGCGATCAGCGCCGACTCGCGCACGCCGCCCTCGACGAACGAGATCCCGAGGCCGAGGCCGCGCACGCCGTCGAGTCCGAGGATCCGCATCTCCTCGAGCGCGATCGGCGGCACGCACGACTCGACGATGCCGGCGGCACGCTTCAGGTCGAGCATGACGAACGCCGCGGTCGGGCCGGGCGCGACGCGGCCTTTGAAGTTCCGGTAGCTCGCCGACGATGCGAGCGAATCCTGCCGCGAGCCGTGCATCGCGGCCTCGAGCGTGCGCTTCGAGCCGCTGATGCACCACCGCGGGCCCGAGAGATCGGCCCACGCCCGCCCGTGGATCCCGTTCGGGCCGGTGAAAGTGAGCACCGTCGCGTCCCGGCCGCCGACCGATTCGTGCGAGATCGCGAGGTGCTGCGGCGGGGAGGCGAGGAACTGCTTCACGTGCTCGCGCAGCGCCGGCCCCGGCGTGATCGCGAGCGCGCCGTCGAGCGAGACCCAGACCTCGCGTCCGTTGCCCTTCCCGTCGGACAGGTCCTTCACGCTCGTGATCTGATGGAAGAGCCACGCCGAGACCGGATGCTCGGGCGACACGCGCATCGGCTTGGCGTCCGGCCCACCGAACGAGATCTCGACGCCGGCGATGCCGAACGCGACTTCCCCCTCGAGCCACTCCGACACCGGCGATTGCGCGAGCAGGGAGGCGACCGGATCCTTCGGATCGACGCCGGGGACCGACTCGAACAGCGGGTTCAGGAAGGTGCTGACCTCCGACTCGCGCAGGAGCGCGGCGAGGTCGAGGTCGCGGATCCCGCGGTCGAGAGCCTTCGCGTCGAACGACGCATAGACGAACGTCTCGCTCGGCAGGGCGTCGGCGAGCGACGTCTCGGCCGCGGCGGCGAGCGCCGCGAACGGCCCGGCCGCGACGGACGCGACGAGCGCAAAGGAGGCGAGGCGACGACGCGACGAACGGGACGAGCGATTCATGGCGGGCTCCCAGGCGGCGGTGAAGCCGGGAGAACGACGGTCGGGGGAACGCGGTTCCCGGCGGGGCTGGGTCACGGACGGAACGGCTCGAACGCGTCGCCGTTCCAGCGGTACGCGCCGCCATTGTGCGTCCCGAGCCACAGCACGCCCCCGCGGTCCTTGGAGATCGTGAATACCTGGATCGGCGTGTCGCCGTCGCGGATCGGGTAGTTCACCGCGCGCTCGCCGTCGAACCGGAACGCGCCGGCTCGGGAGGCAGCGGTCCAGAGGTGGCCGTCGTCGCCCTCCGCGATCGACATGCCCGCGATGATCGCGCCCGTCGCGCCGTCCTGCACCGCGGCGAACCCCTCGACCGGGCGCGCCCCTTCGATCGTCCCCTGTCCGCTGTAGCTGAACCAATAGTTGCCGTCGCGATCCTCGAGGATCGAGCGGACCGGCGCCGCGGCAAGAACGCGGTCGGTCAGCCAGCGGAACTCCTTGCCGTCGTACCGGCACACGCCGACGCAGGTCGTGCCGAACCAGACGTTGCCCTTCGAGTCGCGGAGGATGCTGTACACGTCGTACGGGTTGTATTTCGCGTTCGGGAACTTGTCGCGCGGCATGTTCACGAAGTGCGCGTCGCCGAGCGGCGTGCTCGGGAACGCGAGTCGATGCAGCGCAGTGCCATCGAACCGGTACACGATGCCCTGGTCCGGCGGGCCCACGAACCAGAGGTCGCCCGGCTCCTTCTTCCAGTCCGACGTCGGACCGTCCGCCACGGGCAGCGTGGTGAAGCCGCGACCGTCGAACCGGCTGACGCCCTCATACGTCGTGAAGTACAGGTTCCCCTGCGCATCCTCCTCGATGCCGTCGACGCGGTCGCTGGCGAGGCCGTCCTTCGTCGTGAAGCGGACCAGCGTCTTGCCGTCGTAGCGATACACACCGGCGTCGTTGCTGCCGAACCAGTGGTCCCCGTTCGCGGACTGGTAGACGTACTTCACCGACGGGCCGGTCCTGCTGACGATCTCGCCGAGGGGCGTCGTCGGTGCGTCGGCGGGCGCCGGACGAACGGGTTCGTTCTGCGCGCACGCGGCGAGGGGGAACGCGGTGACGACGCACAGCGCGATCGAGAGCGGGAGTCGACGTGCGTGCGCTCGCGTCATGCGGGTGAGCATGGCGAGGCTCACTTCCTTCGGGAAGGGCGTCCGTGCGAGCGGACCCGCGACCGCGGATCGAATCGCGACCGCTTCCCGCCCCGGCACGTCGAGTCGCTCGACTTCGGGAGGACCCGTGAGCCGGTCGTGGCCCGGGCGGAATCGCGGTCGGTCATCGAGATCGTGCCGCTGCATGAAGGGCGATCGGACTCCGAACTACGGCATCGACGCGCCGGGCGCGGTGCGCAACCTTTTCCTCGTCGCGGCGCTCGGAATGATCTCGCTGATCTTCGCCGGCCTCGGCAGCGCAGCGATGGGCGCGTGGATGCTCTACGACAGCAAGATCGGCAAGCAGCGCGAGCGCGAGACCTACCTCGACAGGATCGCGCGGCGGGGACTCTCGAGAACGCGAAGATCGAAGTCGCCGACAAGGTCGAAGTGCACACCGGGCGATGCACGCAAGCTGCCGTTCGACGACGCGAGCTTCGACGTCGTGCTCTCCAGCGTGGCGCTGCACAACATCCACAACGCCGGCGACCGGCAAACCGCCGTGCGCGAGATCGCGCGGGTGACGAAGCCGGGCGGACGCGTGCGGATCGTCGCGGAGCGGGGACCGCGCCCGATTCTCTGCCGGCCCCGGAGTCAGCTCTGTTCTGAGCTCGTCACGCGCGCCCGCACGGCTTTCACGCGCGCGAGGATCGCCGTCAACTCCGCGTGCGCGATCGGCTTCACGAGGTGCTCGTCGAAACCGACTTCGCGCACGCGGGCGCGCGTCTCCGCGTCGCCGTAGCCGGTCGCCGCGATCAGCAGCACGTCGTGCCCGTACCGGCGGACCTGCGCCGCGAGCTCGAAGCCGTCCATGCCGGGCAACCCGATGTCGAGCACCATGACGTGCGGATCGAAGCTGCGGAAGCACGCGAGCCCTTCGATGCCGTCTTCCGCGGTGCGGACGTCGTGCCCGTCGAGCTCGAGCACGAGCTTCAACAGCTCGCGCGTGTCGACGGCATCTTCGACGACGAGCACGCGCAGCGCCTCGGGCGCCGCGTGCGGAGCGCGGAGTTGCGGCGCGGACTCCGACTCGCCGGCCGGCGCACGATTCGGAACCCGCACGTGGAACTCGCTCCCCTGGCCGGCGCCTCCGCTCGACACGCTCACGGTGCCGCCGTGCAGCTCCACGAGCTTTCGCACCAGCGTGAGCCCGATCCCGAGGCCGCCGCGCGAACGGTGGATCGACGCATCGCCTTGATAGAAGAGGTCGAAGATGCGCCCGAGTTGGTCGGCCGGGATGCCGATGCCGTCGTCGCGCACGGAGAACACGGTCTCGTCGCCCTCACGCGCGACGCTCACCCAGATCTGCCCGCCGGGCTCGGTGTACTTCGCGGCATTCATCGTGAGGTTGGCGAGGACCTGCTCCATGCGCGTCGCGTCCACCTCGATGATGAGCGGCGGATCGGGCAGCGAGAAGTGGACGCGATGTCGCTTCGCATCGATGAGCGGGCGCGCGGTCTCGATCGCGTGCCGGACGAGCGTCGACACATCGGTCGGACGGCGATTGAGGGCGACCGTCCCGCTCGTGATGCGCGACACGTCGAGCAGGTCGTCCACCATCCGGCGCATGTTGACGACCTGCCGCTCGATCGCGGCGAGGGACTGCTCGCGCTCCGCCGGTGAAGCGCGCGGGTGCCTCACCACCGTCAGCGCCGTCAGGATGGGCGACAGCGGATTGCGCAGCTCGTGCGCGAGCATCGCGAGGAACTCGTCCTTGCGCGAGTTCGCCTCTTCGGCGACCGCGCGGGCCGCCTGCTCGCGTTCGCGCGCGTCCCGCAGCTCCACGACTTTCGCTTCGAGTCGTCGCTGCGCTTCGTGCACGCGGTCCGACATCCGCTCGAACGTCGCGCGAAGCCGGACGATCTCGTCGCCGCGAGCGATCTGCGGATCATCGCTCGGGTTGCCGACGAGTGATTCCGAAGCGGTCGTCAATGCGCGGAGCGGCGCGGTGATCCGTCGCGCCGTCCACCACACGCCGCCGAACCCGAGGAGCAGCACCAGGACCGCGACGACGCCGGCGCGCTCGATCAGTCGTCGCACCGGCTCCGTCGTGAGCCGCTCGGGATACTCGATGACCACGATCCACGGCGACTCTCGAACGCGGGCGACCATCGCCAGCCGCGCTCCGTCCTGGCGCTCGACACGAAGGATCTCCCCGACGCGGCTCAGGTCCTGGAGCGGCGCCGGAACGACCCGCTCGAAATCGGTCCAGACGCCGCCCTCACTGCCGACGCTCAGTGAAGCCTCCGGCGCGAGGAGCCCGGCGGAGCGGGCGCGCGTCGCCGCCGACAGCGCGACATACGCCCAGCGCACGACGTGACCGATCGCGCGCTCCTCGCGGACGACCGGCACGAACGAGGCCACGACGAGGCGGTCGCCGAGTTGCATCAGCGGCCCGACGCCGCCGGTCGCCGGCGCGGGCGATGGGATGAAGTCCTCCGTGCCGAGGGTCGCGATCCGTTCGCGATCGGGACCCACGGCGAGCACCCGTCGCCGGTCGAGATCGAGGAGCTCGATCGCTGCGTAGTCGGAGGTCGCTTCGACGGAATTCAGGAACGAGTCGAGGACCGCGCGCGCCGCGTCCGCTTGCGCTGGAGTCCGGTCGGGTGATCCGAGGAAGTCGACGAGCGGCGGCGGCGATGCCGACGCGGTCATGCGGGCAAGCCCCTTGTCGAGCGTCGATTCGAGGCTGAGCACGAGCTGGGTGGCGAAGGACTTCACGCGATCCGCCGCCGCGTCCTCGGTGGAACGCGAGACTTCCCGATACGTCAGGATCGAGAACGTCGCTACCACCGCCATCACGACGGCGCAGACGGCGAGTGGCAGCTTCCAGTCGATCGAGAACTTCTGAAGCATCGCTGCGCCGAATATCGGGGACCGGTGCGGGTCATTCTCTCGGGGAGCGAAAGCCGGTCAAGGGACGGCGAGACGCTCAGCACGCGATCCGTTCGTCTTGCCGCCGATGGGCTCGACGTCCGCGGCCGTTGTGTCGTCGTCCGACGTGCCTGCCGGAAACTCGACGGCCGCACGGTCGATCGCGGTCCGTCGGATCAACGAAGCGCGACCGCCGACGGCCTCGCCCGCCCCGCCCCCTACCGCCCCGTCCCGAGGAACTCCTTGATCGAGTCGAGCACGCCGTCCCGGTCCGGGATGTCGCTCGTGATCACGCGGTCGTCGCCGGAGAAGGCGCGGTCCAAGTCCTTCTTGAACTGGCCGCTGCCGTAGGCGCTGCGCACCTGGCCATAGCAGAACACGTTCACTGCCGGCAGCAGTGTCTCCTTCATCAGCTTCACGCAGCGTTCGGTGTCGCGGCCGGACCAGTTGTCGCCGTCGCTGAAGTGGAAGGGATAGATGTTCCAGTCGCTCGGCGGATAGCGCGACTCGATCAATCGCGCGCACAGCTCATAGGCGCTGCTGATCTTGGTCCCGCCGCTCTCGCGCAGGTGATAGAAGGTCTCGCGATCGACCTCCTTCGCCGCGGCGTCGTGCACGATGTAACGCGTCTCGATGTTCTTGTATTGGCTGCGCAGCCAGGTGTCGATCCAGAACGACTCCGTGCGCACGATGTCCTTCTGCTCTTTGCCCATCGAGCCCGACACGTCCATCATGTAAATGATGACCGCGTTGAAGTCGGGAGTGAGCACTTCGCGCCGCGCGCGATAGCGGCGGTCGTCGCGCTCGGGGATGATGATCGGGTCGTCGGGGTTGTAAGTGCCCGACGAGATCTCGCGCACCAGCGCGCGCCGGAACGTGCGGCGGAAATGGCGCAACGACTCGGGGCCGCGCGGACGGATGCCGGTGTAGCGCCCGCCTTTCGCGTGGACCTGGCTCGCGCCGCGCGGCTTGATGTTCGGGAGTTTCAATTCCTCGGAGAGGATCCGCGCCAGCTCTTCGAGCGTGACCTCGACCTCGAGCGGGTGCGCCCCCGGTTCGTCGCCGCCTTCTCCCGCTCCGTCGACCGGCGAGCCGACGTCGCCTTCGCCCTGCCCCACTCCGCCTTTCGGGTTCGGGCCGAAGCGGAAGTGCGGCAGCTCGATCTGCGGCAGCGGGATCGAGACGATGTTCTTCCCTTTGCGACCGATCATCTCGTGATGGGTCACGAACCGCTTCAGGTTCTGCTTGATCTTGCCGCGGACGATCTCGTGGAACCGGTTGCGGTCCTTGTCGATCTTCCGAAGACCGGACCAATGCTCGGCGGTCACGTCAGTCGCGGTCCTTGGTGTCGCCGCGCGCGAAGATCGACGCGACGTAGTTGAGGACGTCGGTCGCGCAGATCTCGCAATAGTGGTGGTTCTTGATCAGACGGGACTTCACCACGTCGATCTTCTCCTGCGTGTCGCGATCGACGACCGTCGACACCAGGCTCGTCAGCTTGATCGTGTCCTTCTGGTCCTCGAACAGCTTGAGCTCGAGCGCCTTCAACAGCCGTTCGTTCGATCGCGGCGTGAACGTTTTCCCCTCGAGCGCGAGCGCGCCGATGTAGTTCATGATCTCCTGGCGGAAGTCGTCCTTGCG
>CAZBOK010000154.1:0-10087 GCA_964493525.1 uncultured Phycisphaeraceae bacterium
CGCGAAGGGCGCGCAGACCACGACGTGTCATCGCTGCCGCGGCTGCGGCACCATCCGTTGCGTCTACTGCGGCGGCGACGGTTGGTCGCGCTGCGCGGCGTGCTACGGCCGCGGGCAGGTCGTCTGGAAGGGCGGCGACAAGGACCCCTGCAAGGTTTGCTCGGGCGGTCACGTGAAGTGCACCGGCTGCAGCGGCTCCGGCCGCATCCCGTGCCCCGACTGCAAGCGCACCGGCAAGGTCGCCGATCCGTGCGCGGCGTGCCTCGGCGTCGGTCGCCTGCCGTGCCCGAAGTGCGCGACCCCGACGTGCGCGGTCTGCCAGTCGAAGCACCAGGTGAAGTGCATCGACTGCGACGGAACCGGCCGCATCGCTCGCCCGTGCCCGAAGTGCCTCGACACCGGCACGCGTTTCTGCATGGCGTGCATCTACGGCGTGATCATCTGCGATCAATGCCACGGCTGCGGCAAAACGCGTTTCGCCTATTCCGAAACCGGCGGCAAGGCGGGCGCCACGAAGTGCCGGACCTGCGACGGACGCGGGTTCTCGCGCTGCGCATCCTGCAAGAACGGGCTCCTGCCGTGTCAGGAAGCGCCGCCGAGCCGCGACTGCGCGATGTGCGTCGACGGCTGGCGCAAGTGCACCGCATGCTCGCAGTGACTCGCGTCTGTCGTCACTTCGTGAAGCGCAAGTACTCCGACAGCGCGCCTGGCTGCGCCGAGCGCCCCTTCGCCTCATCGAGCAGCATCTCGCCGTAGCCCGTCTTGCCGAGGCCGCGGTACGCGAGCGCGAGCGCCGCGAGGCTCTCGTCGTCGGGGTCGAGCTCGTCCATCAGCACCAGGAGCGGGAACACTTCCTCGAGGATCGCCGGCGCGTCCTCGAGTGCGAGGAACAGCCACTCGCGCGCGGCGGGGCGGTTGCGCGGATCGGCGTTCAACGCGCGCGCGAGCGCGCCGAATGCGATGCCGAGCACGTCGTCCGTCAGCGCGACCAGCGATCGCAGCGTCGCCTGGCGACGGACGTCCGACGTCGATTTCACCTTCGCCGCGAGGTGCGCGCGCAGGTCGCGCGGTGTCGTGATCGCGGGCGCGGACGTCGCCGTTGCGACCATCGCGAGCACGCGCCTCACGAGCCGCGCGCGGCGCGATTCGTCGGCGATTGGCGCCAACGCCTTCAGCCGATCGCGCACGTCGAGCAACAGGAGCCGCGCGCCGTCGGGATCGCACTTCGCCAGCTCCGCGCGCCGCACGTGCTCCGCGACCGAGAGGATCGTGCGCTCGTTCGCCGACGACGCATCGCTGGCGATCGCGTCGAGTGATTGATGCGCGGCGTCGAGGCAGAACCTCGCTTCGTCCGGCGCTTCCGCGAATTCGGCCTGGCGTGTTCCCGCGGCAGCGAAGTCGAGGAACTGTTCCGGTCGCTCGAAGCGGAACTGCTCCGCGAACCACGAACGCCGCTCATCGTCGAGCCGCTCGATCGTGCACTCGATCGTTTTCTCGAACAGCTCGCGCGCCTTCTTGCGTGCCTCCGCCGGCGTGGGCCGCTTCTCGAGGTCGCCGGCCCAATCGCGCAGCGCGCTCTGGAACTTCTGGAACTCTGCCGCACGCTTCGACGCCGAGAGGTAGTGCACGAGCGACCAGCTCGGCGGGTAGTGCTCGAACTTCACGTCCTTCGTGTCGACGTCGAGGAGCTGTCCGAGGGTGACGAGGTTCGCCTTCGACTTCGGCCGCATCAGATTCAGGATGAGCGACGCGGTGTACTCGCCGCGCGCGGCGGTGCCGTCCGCCGCGAGAAAGCACGCCATGCCCTCGTGGAACCAGCTCGGCAGGACGACGCCCTTGTAGCTGAGGTCGATCAACAGGTGCGTGCACTCGTGGCGCGCGGTGATCGCGATCTCGGCGCGCGCGAACGGGTCGTTGAAGAAGGTGAGGAGCCGGCGATCGAAGTCGTAGAAGCCGAGCACGCTCTCGCCGGTGACGCCGGTGCTGAGCGCGTAGTAGACGAGGTAGTCGCTGTGGCTCGCGAACAGGAACACGTCGATGTTGGTCGGCACGTAGGCCGAGAAGCGGTTGCGGAAGCCGGCGTAGTAGTCGTTCAGGAGCTTGGTCCACGGCACGAGGTCCGCGTCCGCGAGATCGCTCCACAAGTCGAAGTGCGTCGATTTCGCACGCAGTTTGAACTCGCGGTTCTTCGTCGCGAGCAGATCGGCGCGCGCGGCGCCCGTCGGCGGCGTCAGCGTCGCGTCCGGAATCGGCGGCGCGACCTCCGTGAAGCGAGCCGCGTCCGACGCGACGAGCTTGCCCGCGTCCAGCGCGAGTCCGACGCGCGCGGCGACATCGACCGGCAGCGCGCCGGTCGCACCGAGCGACGCGATCATCTCCTCTGCCTGCGGATAGAGCCCGGCGTCGAGGCAGAAGCGGAGCCCATCGAGCCTGTCGGCGTCGGACTTTGCGGCGCTCCGCTTCTCGAGGTACCGGGCCTCGATCGCCTGTGCGACGATCCAAGGACGCGCCGCGGCGTCGTCGCCTGAGGTTGCAAGAAGCGACGACGAGATCGCGGTGATGAGAACCTGGAGCATCGCGTTTCCCCCAAGAGCGCCGGTCGGAGCCCCGGGCGTCTCTCTCCCGCCAGGGCGGGCCCGAGTGTAAGCGGGCGACGTCAGGTCGCCAGCCCGCACCCCCCGCACTCGGACTCGTCATCCTCCCCGGCACGAGCGGGCGCCATGCCAGCCGGAGGCCCGACCGCCTCGATCAGACGCTCGCTCCGGACGAACGCGGCGAGCATCCGGGCGCACGCGCGGAAGTCCGCGAGATCGGCCTCGAGCTCGGCGTTCTCCACCTCCACGAGCAGACCCGCGATCCGTTCCCCAACGACGTGAGCGAAGACCGGCATCCACCACACGATGTGGTCGGCGAGGAACGATCGCAGCGCGCCCGTGGCGATTGCTCCGCGAGGATCCTCGTCATGTGCCACGCTCGCGATCCGCGCGCGCTTCTCGAGCAGGAACGCGACGAACGACAACTCGAGCACCACGTGGTCGAGGTGCTCGGGGAACGTCCGATCGGGCATCACGCCGAACGCGCGGTAGAACCCGGCGACGTCGGCGAGCTGCTGCGCACGGTGCGTGGAGTCCTTCCACGGGACGTATTCGTTCTCGACCGGCGGACAGGTCTTGCCGACCACGAGGCCGAACACTTCACGATAGGCCCGCTCGCGCCGCGGCCCTCCGAGCGACAGCCAGGTCGCCACGGCGTTCGCGTCCACTTCGTCCGGTCGCCGCTCCCCGCGGTGCAGGTCGGCCGCGTCGAACGCGCCGATCCGCCCCGCCACCACGTCCCACTCCGCGCGGAGAACGGAACCGGGGATCGCTCGTCCCTTCTCGCAGAGCGGCGCCTTCGGGTCGGAGAACGCCGCGGCGAGCGCTGTCGCGACCAGCGCGCGCGCGTCGAGCTCTCGTCCGTTCGCGGTGACGAAGACGGTCATGGCAGCCTCGCTTTGCGTTCGATTCAGATGCTGTTCGCGTGCAGGTTCGCCGGCCGTTCGAACGTCGGTTCCTCGACGGTCACCCGCACGACCTCCTTGCCGAACTTGTTGAAACCGATCACGGTGTCGTTCCAGATCTCCTGCGTCTTCTTCGAGCCGTCCGGCATCGCCACCGAGATCTCCGCGACCTTCGGACCCTTCTCGATCTCGAAGCGGAACAGGATCTGCCGCGTCGTGCGGAACAGTTGCAGCACCGCGAGCAGTTCGCGATCGGGGCACGAGTACTGCTCGATCGCGTTCTGCACCCCGGGGCCGAACATCTGGTGCAGGTAGGGGCGCGGTACCCAGCGCGGCGGGATGTAGTAGCCGTTCGGCTCGGTGCCGAACTGCGGGTAGAGCGGCAGCGCGATCTTGCGCTCGCGGATCAAGTAGTAGAGCGGGTTGGTCGGATCGCTCGCCCACTCGCCGTTGTCGTCCACCTTCACGAGTCCCTGCATGCGGATCTTGCCGGGGCACGCCGACATGCACCGCGTCTCACACGGCTCGCCGTTCGGGGACAGCTCCGGATCCTTCCCTTCGACGCGCGGGTAGCAGGCGACGCACTTCTCGCTCGTGCCGGTGTTCGGGCGGAAGATCGCCTTCTTGTACGGACACGCTTCGACGCACCGCTGATATCCGCGGCAGCGCGACTGGTCGATCAGGACGATGCCGTCTTCCTTGCGCTTGTAGATCGCCTGGCGTGGACAAGCGGCGAGACAGGCGGCGTACGTGCAGTGGTTGCACAGCCGCGCGAGGTAGAAGAACCACACCTTGTGCTCGGGCAGCCGGGTTCCTGGCGGGAGCGCGGACGTGTTCTTCGCGTGGTCCTCGAAGATGTTCGGACCGGACCAGTCATCGGCCGCGGGGAGGAAGCCGAGCGCACGCTTCGGGCCGGCCGGATCGGCCTGGCCCTTCGCCGCCTCGAAGATCGTCATGCCGTCGAATTTCCCATACGGCGCCCGCGAATCGCCGGCGCCGGGCGTCCACTGCTGGCCTCCCGGATTCGCAGAGTCGAGCATCCCGAGCAGCTTGGAGTCCCAATTCTTCGGGTAGCCGCCGAACGGCTTGGTCTCGACGTTGTTCCACCAGATGTGCTCCTGGCCGCGGCTGAACGTCCAGGTGCTCTTGCACGCCATCGTGCAGGTCTGACAGTTGATGCACCGATTGGTGTTGAAGACGAACGCGAACTGCCAGTGTGGATGGCGCTCCTCGTAGGGGAACTCCATCGGGCGCCCAAGCTGCCAGTTGTAGACCTCGGCCATGTTCAGTCTCCTCTCGCGTCCGGACACCGTTCACACTCGCCGAGCGACCCGGCCGATGGACAAGTCGGTAGACCCATCGCCCGTTCCCACGTCGAGATCCGATGGACTCCCACGCACGCCACCGTGTCGGCCAGGAGCGCGTCGATGCGCGCGTCGCCGAGAACGTGGCGAGCCGCGGCGAGCGCCTGGTACTGGTCATCCCGCGCCATCTCTCGCAGCTCGGCGACCGAATACCCGCCTCGCAGGTACTCCTCGAACAGGCAGCGCACCATGAACTCGGTGTCGCCGTGGGTCACCTCGCCCTCGAGCGACATCGGATGATCGGGCTCGACGGGACGCTCGCCGTGGGCGCCGCACGGGCTGGATCCGGACTCTTCGTGTCCCATGGTGCGCTCCTCAGGCCTTCACCGACGTCAACGATCCCGCGAGATACGCGAGGTTCACCGGCGATTCGCCGAGCGGCCCGAAGCCGGTCGCGCCGGGTGCCCACTCGCCCTTGCCGCCGAGACCGCCGGCCTCCGCGCGCGTCACGCGCACGAGGCACTCCTTCGGCACGGTGTTGACCGCGTGGTTGTCGGCTTCGCCGCCGAACATGAACGCCATCTTCACCTTCGCCTTGTGGAACAGCGTGTCGGTCTGATGCATCGGCATGAGCCAGTTGCGGGTGACCGACTGGTGGGAGCCGTAGCGGAAGTTCGCCTGGTAACCGGTGTCCTCCGATCGGGCGAGCCCGTCCTTGCGCCGCTCGTGCGCGAGCACCGACTTCTCGGTCGCGATGAACGCACCGTGCTTCATCATGATCGTGCCGCGCGGATAGGCCGGGTTCAGCGTGACGCGGAGCAGGCACCGCGCGACCTTCGCCCGGACCGGGTCCTTCTCCCAGCCGCGGAACGGACGGTCGGCCGGGTTCGCGTCGACGAACGCGTAGTCGCCATTCGCGAGCCCGAGCTCCTTCGCGTCCTCCGGGTTCATGTGAACCTGGTGCTCGCCGACATCGGGCGACCGCTTGTCCTTCCGGTGCGGGTCTCCGAAGTTCGAGTCCCACAGCATCGTCCAGTCGACGGTCGACCACGACGAGTGCACCCGGTGGCGCGTCTTCGGAGTCAGGCAGATGAAGCGGAAGCCCTGCTGCCAGAGCGGATTCGTCGTCGCCTTGACCTTCGGCCAAGCCATCTTCACGTTGCGGATCGTGCGCTCGTCCCAGTGCATCGCATCGAGCGGGATGCCGAAGTCGTCGGGGCGCACGAGGGGGTTCGTCGAGACGATGACGTTCGGGAGATACGGCGTCGCTTCCGGCCCCTCGCGATGCACGACGAAGTTCTCACCGTGGAGGATCGCCTCGGGGATGTCGCAGTAGGAGTTGAGCCGACCGGTGTCGGTCCAGAACGGCATGTCGTCGTTCACGTTCTCCCAGAACGGCACGCGCGGGTAGGTGCGGAACAACATCAGGGCGGCGCCCGGCTCGCCGTACTTGCCCGCGAGGATCTCCTCGACCTTGTACCCGCGCGTCGTCGTGCTGCCGTCGAACAGGCGCTGCATGTAGACCTTCGCGCCGTTCTTCTTGTCGTCGAGCACGAAGCGCCAGTAGTCGCCGAACGCCTTGTCGCCGACCTCCTTGCCGAGCGCGTCGGCCGCCTCCGCCAGGATCACGAGGTCGTCGCGCGCGTCGACGACCGGATCGACGCCGCCGGTCCACACCTGCAGGAACGGGTTCGAGCACGACGCGGTCACCTCGAACGTCTTCATCTCCGGCCACGAAAGCGCGGGCAGCACGATGTCCGAGTACTCGCAGGTCGACGTCATCTCGATGTCCTGCGCGACGATGCAGTCGATCTTCGGATTGACGTTGAACAGCATGTCGTAGGCGTGCTTCGCGTTGTTGAAGAGGTTCACGTTCGTGAACCACAGGAACTTCGTCGGCGTCGGCATGTGCGTCGCACCGGTGAAGTTCTTCCGCCCGTACTTCGGCGTTTCGACGATCAACGGACGTTCGCCGTGGTTCCAGTAGGCCGGCTCCTCGTCCTTGCTGAGCTTGCTGACCTTCACGTCCTTGCCGTCCAGCTTCGGGTCGAGGTTCGGGTGGAACGGATCTTCCGCGATCCACCCGAGGAAGCCGGGGCCGCACTCCGGAGAGCCCTGGAACAGCGCCGCCTTGTAGTTCCCCGCCCAGGTGTAGCAGCCGGCGCCGGGCCGCCCGATCGAGCCGGTCAACATCAGCGGCAGGTATTGCGCACGATTGCACAGCGTGGCGTGGAACCAGTGATTGATCCCTTCGCCGACGTGGATCGCGACCGCGTGCCCCGCCTTCGCCGTCTCCCAGATGTCGCGCGCGAGCCCCTCGATCTGCTCCGCCTTCGCTCCGGTGATCTCGGCGACCGTCGCCGGGTCATAGTCCTTCAGGTTGATGCGGTAGCCGTCCCACACGGTCATCGCGTCGACTTCCTTCCCGTCCGCGAGCGTGAGCTTCCCGGTCCAGGAGAGTCGCGGCTTGATGCCCGACTTGTCGAGCCCTCTACCGAGTTGATCGCGCGTCAACGGCACCGGCTTGCCGGTCGCGTCGTCGATCACCACGAAGTCGTGGCCGATCTTCGCGTACTGCTCGTCGGTCAGGTGCTGCGCGCGGAACGACGGGCCGTCCTTCGCAAGGCCGGGCTTGTAGTCCTTGAACAGGTCCTTGGCGCGGACGCGCTCGAGCGTGTCGGTGCGGATCACGAACGGGAAGTCGGTGAACCGCGTGACGAACTCCTTGTCGAACCAGCCCTGATCGAACATCACGCGCGTCAACCCGAGGAAAAGCGCGGTGTCGGAGCAGCCGGGGCGCACGCGGATCCACTCGTTCGCTTTGCTCGCGGCCGGCGAGTACTCGGGCGCGAGCAGCACGATCTTGCCGCCGCGCTCCATCAACTCGATGAACCAGTGTGACTCCGGCATCTTGCTCTCGACGAGGTTCTTGCCGCACTGGATGTGGAGTTTCGCGTGCCGCAGCTCGTTGAAGTCGCAGTCCGACGCCTGAAGTCCGTGCACGAACGGGTGACCGGGCGCCTGATCGCCGTGCCAGGTGTAGTTCGACCAGATGCGCCCGCCGAGTGCTTCCTTCTCGCCGACGCCGCGCACCTTCGCGTCGAGCAACGCGAGCATGTTCGACCAGCGGTACATCCCGTACTTGCCGAGCACGCCGAGGAGCCCCATCCCGCCGCGCAGCTTGAAGGTGCGCGTGCCGGCGTGGTGCGTGGCCTCGATCATCTCGTGCTCGTAACCGTCCTTCTTCAGCCGCTCTTCGCCCTCGGAACCGGCATAGGTCTTCGCAATCGCGACCGCGGCCTTCGCGTGGTAACGGTACGCGTCCTCGAACGTCACGCGCGTGAAGGTGTCGGTGCCGCGCGAGTTGAACTTGTAATGGTCGCGCAGTTCGGGCCGATCGGACAATGACGGGAAGCCGTCGTCCGCCCACTGCTTCCAACCGACGCGGATCAGCGGCCCGTCGAGGCGATACGGACCGTACACGCGGCGCTGCAGGCTGTACCCCTTCGCGCAACCGCGCGGGTTCCACGCCTTGGTCGCATGATTGCCATACAGGTCGCCGACTTCGCCGCTGTCGTAGTTCTGCTCGGTGCGGATCATCACGCCGTTGCGCACGAATCCACGCAGGCGGCAATTGTGCGTGTCGTTCGGCGCGCATACGAACGTGAACGAGCGGTCGTACCGGTACTGGTCGCGGTACACCTTCTCCCAGTCGCGGTCCGGGTAGTGGTCGAGCGGGTTGCCGATCTCGGGCACGGCGACGAAAGCCGAAAGCCCGCGCGCGAACCCGAACAGCGCGACGCCGCCCGCGGTGAGCGTCTCGAGGAATCGTCGGCGCGTCCAGTCCGGCGCGGAGGCGGGCGAGCTGCTGCCGAGTGTCGGATCCAATCGATCGCTCACGGTCCACCTCCAACCGGTTCCAGTTCGAGCCAGTGCCAACCCGAGATCAGCTTCACGCCGGCGCGATCTCCCTTCGAGCCGTCCCACACCGCGAAAGCGACCGGCGTGCGCGCGTCCGACGAGAGCTTGACGTCGTCCTGACCACGGCTCGCGAGCGGCCGGCGGATCAAGACGCGCCAAGTGCCGTTCGACCAGACCGCGGCCGACGCGAGATCCTGCTCGCCGTCCGGCTGCGGGGTGAGCGTGCCGAAACCGAGCGCGTTCGCTTCGAGCGCGGCGTGCGCGGCGAGCGCCGGCTGCGCCGAAACGTTGCCCGCGACTCGCGCAGCGACGAACTGCGGATCGTCCTGGATCCGATCGTGCGTCATCCCCGCGTCGCCGCCGAACGCACTCGGGAGCGCAGCCGCTCCCGGCGCGAACACGAACGTCGCGCCGTGCGGGATCGGCGCGAATTCGAGCCCCGCGCTCGCGGCTCCGGTCACCGCGTCGAGCTGGCGATCCGCCTTCCAGTGCCAAACGTTCACCGGCGCCTTCGGCGCGTGACCGGGCAGCGACACCCCCATCGGCAGCGCGGGCACTTCGCCGCCCGGCGCGAGCATCATCGCGGTGGCGTCGGGCCACTCTCCCTGATCGCGAGCGAGGTCGAGCGTCTTGTCCTTCCACTCGAGGCAGATCGCGACGGACGTCGCGTCACGCGCCGCGCGCACGGTGATCGTGTGCGTCTCCTCCACGCGCTGCCACAGCGGGCGAAGCGTGAGCACCGACTCCTCGACGCCGAGCCATTCGATTGCGGTCGGATCCGAAAGCGTCGCGGGATCGAGGACCGCGTGCGCCACGATCCTCGCGCCGGACGCGACGCCTTGTTCCGACGCGCGACCGCTGAGACCCTGGATGTAGGCGACGAGCGCCCACACGTCGGTCGCATCCCGGCGCCCCTGCGCATCGGTGCGGATCAGTGCCATCTCGTAGGGCGTCATCGGCGTCCCGGGAACACCCTTCAGGATCGTCCGAGCGAGGCTCTCCGCGCTCTGACCCGACTTGAACAGGCCGGACGCGAGATCGGCGGGCGTCACCGGCTTCCCCTGAGCGTCGCGGAGGCCGCGCGCGGCCGTTCCGTCGCCGTGTCCGGATTCGCCGTGACACGTGACGCACGCGAGCGTTCGGAACAACTGCTTGCCGCGTCCTTCGAGCTCGGCGGTGACCGGCGGATGCTCCCCGAGGTCGATCGGCACGTCGGCCGCCGCGGTCGCGCCGGCGCTCTCGCGGAGTTTGAAGACGTAGCGGGCGAGACCCGCGATCTCGGAATCGGTCAGCACTCCGCGGAACCCCGGCATCGCGCTGCGCGGCACGCCGTTCTGGATCGTGCGTTCGAGCGCGTCGACCA
>CAZBOK010000155.1:0-10046 GCA_964493525.1 uncultured Phycisphaeraceae bacterium
TGCGCGGTCGTCGCCATGTCGTCGAGCGAACGGCCCGCGAGCAGCAGCGCGCGCGCCCGCTGCAGATAGGAGCGCGACACGCCGTCGATCGCGCAGTCGGACCGACTGCGGGAGAACAGCGCGGCGGTTCTCGCGGAGGGGGACGTCGTCGTCACGAAGCGTCGATCTCCCCGGCGGCGAGGTCGTGCGCGAGGCGCGCGCGGAACTCGTCGAGCGTCGGCGCGACCGCGGCGAAGCCGACCAGGCGCTCGAGCATCGCCCACCGGTGCACGTGTTCGAGAGAGGTGAGGACATCCGCCGGTGTCTGCGCGAAGCGCGCCCCGAGAACCCGCTCGATCGCCCGCCGCAGCCCTTCCTCCCGGCCCTGATCGCGGCCTTGCTCGCGGCCTTGCGCGAGACCCTGTCCGAGTCCCTTCTCGAGACCGATCTCGTGGCCCTTCTGCTCCCACCACGTCATGAACGGCATCTTCGTCTCCTGCTGATACTGCTCGACCGACTCGCGGAACTTCAGCTCGAGGGGCGGCGGCAGCGCGAGGACCCAGACGACCAACCGAACCAGCTCCAGGACGTCCTGCCGCTCGAGCCCGCGCTCGAACAACCCGCGCGTCAACGTCCACTTCCAGTGTAGTCGACGCGCGTCGGGCCGCGTGCGCAGCGCCTTCAAGTGCGCCATCACGAACGGCGCGAACGGATTCCGCACCGACTCGAGTTCGCTCCAACGCGATTCCCAATCGATCCGCTTCACCGGCAGGAACTCCATCCGCGTCGACGTCCCCGCGAGGCCGTAGCCGAACGAGCGCGGACGCCACGACGCGTTCGCATCGCCGAGCACGGCGATCGCGATCAGCGGCGGGCCGTGGCGGTCGAAGATCCGGTAGTGGCAGCGGAACGTCCGCAGCGGCAGCGACCGATCGACCTGCGCCTGCATCTCGACGTGCACCAGGACCCACGCATCTTTTTCTTTCGAGCGCCCGGCGAGCGGCGCGCGCACGAGCGTGTCCGCGCGCAGTTCGCCGAAGTCGGGGAAGAAGCGGTGCAGCGCTTCCTTCCAGGGCTCGTCGAGCGGGGTCATGCACCGAGTGACGGTGCACGACGCGTGCGGTTACGGCTTCGGAACGACCGACGACCACGCGATCACCGACGCGCGCAGCCGTCGGTCATCACTTCGCCGCCGAACCACGCGGGGATCGTCACGTCGACCGTCTCGCCGCTCTTCGCTTCGACTTTCACCACTCCGCGAACGAACCGCGAGTCGGCGCGCAATTCGAGCGAGCCCGGCAGAACGTCGAACTCGACGCGCGCGCCCGGTTCGATGTCCCACGCGCGTCGTCCCCCCGGCGTCCTCGCGATCGGAGAACACGCGGCATGCGCGCGCGCCGCCGGCGCCGAAGTCGACGCCGACGCGCACGCGTCCCGGCCGCTCGACGTCGACTTGCACCGGATGCGTCGCGGCGTCCGGCGGGATCGTGATCGCTCGCTCCACGTCGCCGCGTCCCGTGACGCGCACGTGCAGGTTCCACGCGCCTGCATGGACGTCCTCGAACTCGACTCGATCGCGAAGTGTCTGCGCAAGAGGTCGCGCTGAGGGCGCGCTCGATCAGCGGTCGCCCGCGGCGCGCGCCGCGGCTTCGGCCGACGTCAGCACCGGGATCACCTCGAAGTCGACGAGGTCGGACCAGTTCGCGATCCACTGGTCGAGGAGCGCGCGGTCGGCGCACTGCATCACCTGGAAGCAGCGCGTGAGATCCTCGGTCACCCAACTGTTCACATAGTCGAGGCCCGGCGGCGCGAGCCGGCCGCGCTCGCGGAAGCGGCGGTAGACCGGCTGCGCGTCGCCGTTGCGGAAGCGTTCGATCACCAGGAAGAGCATTCGGAATCACCTCGCGTCGCACCGGCTTGCGTCGGACAGGATGCCGGTTCGTGCGGCCAGCGAAAGGGTGCGTTCGTCGGCGGCGTGCGCCGCTGATCGGAACCGCTACGCTCCCGGAATGCGTGCATCTCGCAGCTTCCTCGCGTTCGTTCCGCTCGCGCTCCTCGTCGCCTGCTCGTCGCATCCGACGGTCGCGTTGCTCACCGATTACGGCACGAGCGACGCCTACGTCGCCGAGCTGAAGGGCGCGATCCTCACCGCGAATCCGTCGGCGTCCGTCGTCGATCTCACGCACGAGGTCGAGGCGTACGACCTGCGCGAAGGCGCTTACCTCCTCTCGCGCGCCGCGGCGATGTTCCCGAGCGGGACGACCTTCGTCGTCGTCGTCGATCCGGGCGTCGGCACGCCGCGCCGTCCGGTCGCGATGCGCACGGCGACGGGGAAGACGTTCGTCGGCCCGGACAACGGGTTGTTCTCGCTCGTGATGGCGTCCGACGGTCCGTGCGAGACGCACGAGCTGAAGGAGACGCGCTTCTGGCGGACGCCGGAGCCGTCGACGACCTTCCACGGCCGCGACATCTTCGGCCCGGTCGCGGCGCATCTCGCCGGCGGCACTCCGCTTTCGGCCGTCGGTCCGCGCGTCGACGACCCGGTGCGCGTCGATTTCCCGGCGGCGAAGAACGACGGCGGCGTGCTGCGCGGGATGGTGCTCCACGTCGATCACTACGGGAACATCTCGACCAACGTGCCGGCCGCGATGGTGACCGCGAAGGCCTACGTCGTGAACGGCGTCGTGTTCCCGCGCGCGCGCACCTACGGCGAAGTCCCGGTCGGCGCGCCGGTGCTCGTCGTCGACAGCATCGGGTCCGCGGAGCTCGCGCTCAACCAGAAGAGCCTCGCCGCGACCGGCAACTGGCGCGCGGGCACGACGCTGACGTTCGAACCGGTGAAGTGACCGCGCACGAGACGACCATGCTCCCACTCCTGTCGTTCACGCTCGCCCTCCTCTTCGCGCCCGACTTCGACGCCGACTTCACCGGCCAGACCTGGCGCATCGACTACTTCTCGACCGGCAACTCCCGCGAGGAACGCATCAGCCTCGATCGCGTGCGCCGCGAAGGACCGTGGGCCGGCAGCCGCACGGCGCTCGTCGACGACACGAACCTCGGCGAATACCGCGTCGAAGTCGCCGATGCGTCGGCGGACGGCGCCGGCCGCGTGATGTGGTCGCGGGGATTCTCGACCGTCTTCCAGGAGTGGTCGACGACCGGCGAAGCGGCCGGCGATCTCGTGCGCACGTTCCCCGCCGCGCTGCGCGTGCCGGAACCGAAGCGCGCCGTCGAAGTGCGCGTGTCGAAGCGTGACGCGACGCTCGCGTTCCGCGAGATCTGGAAGACGAAGCTCGATCCGGCGGACCGCGCGATCGAGAAGGCCGCGCCGCTCCCGCAGGCGGTGTGGACCGTGCAGGAGAGCGGCCCGCCCGAGACGAAGGTCGACCTGCTCTTCCTCGGCGACGGGTACACCGCGGCGCAGACCGAGAAGTTCCACGCCGATGTGAAGCGGCTCTCCGACGCGCTGTTGTCCGAGGAGCCGTACAAGTCGCGCCGCTCCGATTTCAACGTGCGCGCGATCGACGTCGCCGCGGCGGAGGAAGGCGTGACGCGGCCGCGCTCGGGCGTGTATCGCAACTCGCCGTTCGGCGCGGCCTACAACACGTTCGACTCGGAACGCTACGCGCTGATCTTCGACGACCGGCGGTGGCGCGACGTCGCGGCCGCGGCGCCCTACGAGTTCGTGATCGTGCTCCTGAACGAGAAGCAGTACGGCGGCGGCGGGATCTTCAACCTCTACTGCACCGCGGCCGCGGACTCGAACGTCGCGAGCTACCTCGTGATCCACGAGTTCGGCCACCACTTCGCGGCGCTCGCCGACGAGTACTACACGTCGCAGGTCGCGTACGACACGACCGCGCCGATCACCGTCGAGCCGTGGGAGCCGAACGTGACCGCGCTCCTCGACCCCGCGCACCTGAAGTGGCGCGACCTCGTGAAGGACGGCACCGCGATCCCGACGCCGTGGCGGAAGGACGAGTACGACTCGCGCTCGACCGCCTCGCAGAAAGCGCGCGCGGAGCTGACGGCGAAGAACGCGAGCCCCGCGGAGTTCGACAAGCTGTTCGCGCAGGAGCGCGTCGACGCGGTGAAGATGCTCGGCTTCGATCGCGCGGCGCCCGTCGTCGGCGCGTTCGAAGGCGCGCGCTACCAGTCGAAAGGCCTGTACCGTCCGTGCTCGGACTGCCTGATGTTCACGCGCGACGACGTCGGGTTCTGCCCGGTGTGCCGCCGCGCCCTCGAACGGATGATCGACCTGCACAGCGCGCCGCGCGACGGGAGATGACTTCGATGGCCACGACCGCTTTCGTTTCCCTGCTTCTCGCGTTCGCGCCTCCCGGCGGCGCGGCGGCGCCCGCGGTCAACAAGGCGATCGAAGCGATCGACGCGGGCGCCGTCCGCGAGCCGGTGGAGTTCCTCGCGTCCGACGCGCTCGAAGGCCGCGGCACGCCGTCGCGCGGCCTCGACCTCGCCGCGCAGTTCATCGCCGAACGGATGCAGGCGGCGGGGTTCGCGCCGGCCGTGCGCGCCGCGACGGGCGATTCGAAGGCGTCGTTCTTCCAGGAAGGCCGCTGGAACACCGGCGACTTCGATCCGGCGAAGAGCTCGATCCAGGTCGGGTCGAACGTGCTCGCGGGTTCTGATTTCACCGCCCGACTGCCGCTCGTGCTCGAGCCGCTCGATCGCGTCCCGTTCCGGATCGTGACCGACGCACTGCCGCCCGCCGAGCAAGCGCGCGGCGTCGTGCTGGTGTTGATCGAGGCCGCGGCCGCCGCGCGCACGAGCGAAGCGACGCGGCTCGCGCCGCGCGCGGTGATCAGCGCGACGGAGCCGTCGCGCGACGCGCGACCGGAGCGCGCGCGCGGGCGCTGCCCCGTCGTGTTCGCGTCGCACGAGAAGCTCGCCAAGCTGTTCGACGGCGCGCCGACCGGCGCGGACGCCACGCTCTCGCTCACGCTCGAATCGACCGGCTCCGCGACCGTGAAGAACGTCTGCGGCATCCTCGAAGGGTCCGAGCATCCGGACGAAGTGGTGATGGTCACCGCGCACTACGACCACCTCGGCAAGGGCAAGGCCGTGAACGGCGACGCGATCTACAACGGCGCGGACGACGATGCATCGGGCGTCGCGTCGATGCTGACGATCGCGCGCACGCTCGGCGCCGCGGCGAAGGCCGGCGCGCGTGCCAAGCGCTCGGTGCTGTGCGTCGCGTTCTTCGGCGAGGAGAGAGGGCTCATCGGCTCGAGCTTCTACGCGACGCACCCGGTCGTCCCGGCCGCGAAGACGATCGCCGACGTGAACATCGAGATGGTCGGCCGCCCGGACGAGATCCAGAAGAACGAGGCGTGGGTGACCGGCTTCCCGCTCTCGACGTTCGGCGAGATCATCGCGGCGGCGGGCAAGGACGCGGGCATCCGCTTCTACGAGCGCGACCAACTCTCCGCGATGCTGTTCAGCCAGTCCGACAACCTGCCGCTCGCGCGCATCGGCATCCCCGCGCATTCGATCTCCGCGGGTTCGCTCCACAAGGACTACCACCAGCCGTCCGACGAGATCGACACGCTCGACTACGCGAACATGGCGGCGGTCACGCGCGGGATCGCCGCGGCGACGTTCGCGCTCGCGGACGGCGATCGCGTTCCGGAGTGGACCGACAAGGGCGAGGACGCCGGCTACTCGCGCAAGTCCGACTGAGCGACCTCCGCGGGCGCGCGCGAGGAACGGCGCGCGGACCCCCGTCGCGAGCAGGCAGTCGCGGGATTCTCGCCGCACCGCGCCGTCAGCGTTGCGCGTCGCGCGCGTCACCCGCGTCGAGCGGCGAGCGCGCGACCCAGCGCGGCGCGGAATCGGTCGTCTGCCGCAGGATGAGGTTCAACTGCGCGGCGCCGTGCTGCACGTGTCGGAGGTTGTAGATCAGCAGCTCGACGCCGTTGACCGAACCCCAGCGGAACGTCGCCATCTGCTTCGCGCGCGCGCTCGTCAAGGCGTCGATCGTGACGCGGCACTTCGTCCGCGAGGCCGCGAGATACGCGAGCAGCTCGTCCTTCGTGTACGCGCGCTCGGGGTAGCGCCCGTCGGGGTGGATCTCCGTGAGCGTGAACGGCGGCGGCGGCGCGAACCCGTCGACGGAGCCGGTCAGGTAGAGATCGAGCCAGAACAACGAGTGGAACGCGAGGTACCAGACCTGCGGCTCGCGCGCGCGATCGGCCCACAGCTCGTCGGGGCACGCGCGGATCGCGTTCTCGAGCATGTCGATGGCCGCGCCGAACTGCGCGTTCAGGGCCGTGCGGATCGCATCGCTCACGGTCGTCCTCCCGCCGCAGGAGACGCGGCGCGCTTGCGGGGGCCTCGTCGCATTCCGGCGGCGAACAACGAGCGCCACATCGCGTCCGGCAGCACGCGCGCGAGCGCGAGGGTCGCCGCGCCCTTCACGGGATACCGCAGGCGCGCGGAGCGATCCTCGGCGGCGCGGACGATCGCCGCGGCGACTGGCTCCGGCCCCGGCGCGCGCTCGTCCTCGAGTCGCACCCACTCCATGTAGTTCTGCAGCGCGTCGGCGTAATCCGGATGCGGCGTGACGAGCGAGTTCGCGACGAACCCGGTCTTGAAGTGACCGGGCTCGACGAGCTTCACGCGCACCGCGAACGGCGCGAGCTCGTGGCGCAGCGAATCCGAGAGTCCTTCGATCGCGAACTTCGTCGCGTGGTAGAGCGACGCGAGCGGCGCAGCGAACCGGCCACCGATCGACGAGATGTTCACGATCGTGCCGCCTCCTTGTCGCCGCATCACCGGCAAGACATGACGGATCATGGCGATCGCACCCGAGACGTTCGTGCGGAACTGCGCGTCGACCTGCGCGGCGGTCGCGCCCTCGAGCGGACCGAAGATCCCGAAGCCAGCGTTGTTGACGAGCGCGTCGATGCGCCCGAACGTCGCGACGACAGCGTCGATGACGGGCGCGATCCCCCCTTCGTCGGTGACGTCGAGGCGCCACGCGGCGATGTCTTCACCGCGTGGGAGTCGATCGAGATCGCGGCCGGTCGCCGCGACGCTCCAGCCGCGGCGCGCGAACGCTGCGCAGGCGGTTCGACCGATGCCGGACGTCGCGCCCGTGACCAACACCGTCCGCTTCATCTCACCTCTCGGTCGTGGCCGCGGCGGCGCGATGCCACATCAAGTGCGTGATCCGCCAGGACCCGTCCGCCTCGCGCGCGAGCAGCATCAGGTAAACGTCGTCGAGGACGCGATCGGTTCCCGCGCCGCGCGCGTGCAGCACGCCGCCGTTCCTGCCGCGCACGAACGCGCGGTCGCCGTCCACGCGCAGCTCGTCGATGCGCGGCTCGATCGCCGGGTCGAAGCCGTCGAACAACGACTCGTACCGCGGGCGGATCGCGTCCTTGCCGACGACGGGCGCGGAGTCCGGCGGCAGGAGGATCGCGCCGGCCGCGTAGCAGTCGAGCACGCGGTCGAGGTCGCGCGCGTTGTCCGCCGCGACGATCGCGTCCGCCGTCGCGCGCACGCGATCGGCGTCCGGCGTCGCGCAAGCAGCGGCGCACAGCGCGGTCGTGACGATCATCGCGAGCGCGCCGCGATTCATCGCGCGGCCCCCGATGCGGAAGCGGCGAGCGATCGTTCCATCCGGATGTCGACGTAGTCGATCCCGCACTCGTGATGTCCCGGATCGCGTCGCACTTCGCGGTAGCCGCGCGCGCGATAGAAGCGCAGCGCGAGATCGTTGAACGCCGAGCAGACCAGCCACGCGGTCGAATGGCCGGCGGCGCGAATCACGTCCTCGCCGGCGCGCAGGAGCGTCGAGCCCGCGCCCGCGCCGTGGCGCGCCGGATGCACCCACAGCCCGTTGATCTCGTCCCGCTTCGGCTGCACGAGCCCGATCACGACGCCGTCCTCTTCCGCGACGATCATGTCGCGCCACTCGCGCTCGTACCACTTCGCGGTGCGATCGGAGCCCGCCCAGAACGTGATCAACGCGAACGGCGCGGTCTGCGCGAACGCGGCGAGCCACGCGCGGCGCGCGATCTCGATGAGTCGCGGCACGTCGGTCTCGCGTGCGGGACGGAGCGTGAGGTCCATCGTGGTTCAGTAGATCCCGGGAACGAGGGCCCACGAAGCGCGGCGGTAGTCGTCCCACTCGGCGCCGAACGCATCGCTCAGCGCGCGCTCCTCGATCGGTACTTTCCGAGCGTACGCGACCCCGATGATCACGAATCCGATCAGCGCGTGCAGTTCGCCGGAGACGATCGTCGTGCCGAGGAACATGCCGAGCATCGCGCTGTAGATCGGGTGACGGAGCACGCGGTAGGGACCGCTCCGCACCAGGCGGTGCTGCGACGCGATGCGCACCTCGCCGCTCCAGTTGCGCCCGAGGTGCCGGCGCGCCCAGAACGCGAGCGACATCGCGAGCGACTGCACGACGAAGCCCGTCGCGACCAGCGCCGGCGTGAGCGGGAAGAGTCGAGTGCGCAGTCCCGGCAGCGGCGCGAACAGCAGCACGAGCGATCCATACATCATCAGCTCGTGGCGCCGGCGCGAGGACGCCGATTCCGCGCGCACCGCCGGCGCGGCGCCGCGCGCGGCGCGCGACCACGCCACGATGAACGTGATCCACAGCGCCGCGGCCGCGAGCATCCGCGGCGATGGATGCGACCATGCGACCAGGGCGACGGCGCCGAGCGACAGCGCGAGCAGCGCGACGATCGCCGCGTTGCCGGTCAGCACGAGGCTGCCGATCTTCACCGTCGCGACGCGCGGCGGCGTGTGCGGCGTCGGCGCCGCCGGCTCCGGTGTCGCGGTCACGGGTCGCCCGCCTTCCCGAACAGGCAGACGCCCGACCACGGGCGGCGCTCGCCGGGCGGGCCGCCACGCTCCGGCAGCATCGCCAACAGGTTCAGCGGGAACGGCAGCCGTCGCAGCTCCTTCGCCGCCTTCAGCATGGAGCGCGCGCCACGCGACTCCCAACCGAACCGCGCGAAGAACCCCGGGCCTTCCGCGGGACCGAACTGCAGACGCGCCCCTCCCTCGCCGAGCCGCCCGCCCATCTTCTTCTGCAGCATCCGCACCACGGCCGGCGACGCGAGATCCGTGATCCAGCGGCGGAACGGCGGCGGCGCCGCGAGATCGCGCGCGAGCTCTCCGACCTGCGCGGTCGTGAGGTAGATGATGAGACCCTCGGTCAGCACCAGCGCCTTCTTCGCGCCGTGCGCCACGCGCGCGAACAGCTCGCGACGCCGCTGGACGTCGGAGAGATCGAGCCGCACGCGCTCGAGCGAGCACTTCGGGCGATCGTTCGCGAGGATCGCTTCCTTGTAATCGACGAGCTCCGGCAGATCGACCTCGACCCAACGCACCGACGGCGGGACGTCCATGCGATATGGACGCGCGTCGAGGCCGGCCGCGAGGTTCACGACGAGGTCGACGCCGGCCGCGAGCTCCGCGCGGATGAACTCATCGAACAGCACCGTGCGCGAGATCCAGCTCCACGTGTGACGCGTGGAGAATCGCATCGCCTGCGCGATCTGCTCGCCGCGCTCGCCCGCGAGCCGTCGCGCGAACGGGTCCTTGAACGCGCCGTCCGGCCGATCGGTCTCGCGCGCGCGGTAGACGGCGGCCCAGCGCGCGGTATCGGAGATGTTCCGGATCAGCGGTTCAGCGGAAGTCATGCGGAGGTCTCCTCCGTTCGCGACGTGCGTCCGTCAATCGCAGCCGCAGTCGGCCGCGGTCGCCCCGGCGCGCGTGCTCGTCGTCGCGTGGCCGTCGCGCTTCCACCAGTCGAGACCGCCGATCAATTCCTTCACTCGGAACCCGAGCTTCGCGAGCGCGAGCGCTCCCTTCGTCGACGCGTTGCACCCGATTCCGTCGCAGTAGCTGACGACGAGCGCGTCCTTCGCGATGACGCGGGTTGTGTCCCGGTCCATCGCGCGGTGCGGGATGTTGATCGCGCCGGGAATGTGCTCGCGCGCGAACGCGTCGGCGGAACGTGCATCGACGACCGTGACGCGCTCGCCGGCGTCCAGCGCGACCTTCAGGTCCCACGAGTCGATCTCGTA
>CAZBOK010000156.1:0-10041 GCA_964493525.1 uncultured Phycisphaeraceae bacterium
GCGTCGCGCATGCGAAGCGCGCGGCGTTCGCTCGGCTCACGCCGGTGCACGTGACGGTGCGCGTGGTTCGCGGACTGCCGACGTTGCGATCGATGCGCGCTGCGCGTGCGTTGAAGTCCGCGTTCCTCGCCGGTCGCGAGCGCGGCGACTTCCGACTCGTGCACTTCAGCGTGATGTCGAATCACCTGCACTTCGTCGTCGAAGCCGACAGCTCGCGCGCGCTGTCGCGCGGGATGCAAGGTCTGCTCGTCCGCATCGCGCGGCACTTGAATTCGGCACTGAACCGTCGCGGTCGCGTGTTCGAGGACCGCTTCCATTCGCGGGTGCTCGGATCGACGCTCGATGTGCGGAACACGTCGCGGTACGTGCTCTGCAACGCGCGCCGGCACGGCATCGCGTTCCGCGGCGCGATCGATCCGTATTCGTCCGCCGCGTGGTTCCACCGTTGGCGGGACGTCGAGCCGAATGCTCGTGCGTCGCCGGTCGCGGCGCCGCGATCGTGGCAGATCCGTGACGCGGGCTGGATCCACGGCCGGCTCGATCCGCGCGGGACGCTCCGGGCGACGGAGTGGTGAGCGGGCGGAGCTGCGGACGCTGCCGACTACTTCGCGATCTCGGCGAACGCCAACTTGCGATTCAGTTGGAGCACGTTCACGTCCGGGTCGACGACCACCTTCTCGGCGTCGAAGTCGCAGGGGATCGCGACGTCCTTCGATTCGCCGGCGTCGAGCGTGATCGTGACGCGCGCGTCCTTGTAGTCGGGGTCCGCCTGGTAGGTCGGCTCTTTCGCGTCGTCGGCCGCCTTCTTCATCCGCGTGCCCTTGGTCGCGGCGACCTCGATCTGCATCTTGCCGGTGCCGACGTTCTTCACCGTCGCGCGCACGACCCCGCCGTCCTTCTTCGCGTCGCTCACCTTGTATTCCGGCACGACGACCTCGGCGAACCACTGGCGCGTGAAGGCGTCGTACGCGTCCTTGTCCGGCGCGAACTCGCGCAGCGTGTTCACGAGGTCCGGCGGGAGCGCGAAGTCCGGGCCGTTCGCGTAGGTCGCGAAGAACTTGCGGAGACCGGCGAGACAGTTCTCGCGTCCCATGTGGTGCAGCAGCATCCACATGACGAAGCCGCCCTTGTCGTACTTCACGTTCTTGTCGCCTTCGCGCGCGTCGCGCACGACGTCGATCGACGGCTCGCCGTCGGCGCGTCGCGCGTTCGCGTAGTTGTTCTCGATGAACTCGAGGAACTTCATGCGCGCGAGGTCGCCCTTCTCGTGCTCGAACAGGAGCGCCGTCGAGAAGTGCGCCATGCCTTCGGACAGGAAGTCGGCGCCGGGGCCATCGCCGGGCGAGAACAGGTTGCCCCACCATTGGTGAGCGGACTCGTGCGCGGTCACGAGGAACGGGAGGTCGATCTCGGAGGACGGCTTGGTGAGGAACCCGATCGACTCGGAGAACGTGATGTTGGTCGCGAAGCCCTGCGCATAGTCCGCGATCCCGGGGAACTCGGTGACCTTCAACTCCTGCCACGGGTAGGGCGCGAACCACTCCGAGTACTGGCGGCGCGCCGCGTCGAGCGTCTTCACCATCGCGTCGATGTTGTACGTGTGCGCCGGGTGGTACCAGACCGCCGTGCCCTCGCCGCGGCGCTCGATCAGCGGGCCCGCGACGACGTTGACGAAGTCGACCGGGTGGTCGCTCTTCCACGTGACGGCACGCCGGCCGTCCTTCACGACGTCCTCCGTCTTCACCCCGACGCCGTTCAGCACGAAGTTCGCCGGCCCTTCGATGTGCGTCGTGACGGGGAACGGCTGCTTCAGATGCATCCAGTGCGGGACCGTCTGCCGGTACCAGTCATCCGGGTAATCGCGCGGATCGTTCTTGTTGTCCTTGTCGACGCCGGCCGCCTCGAGGAAGCCGACCATCGGGAAGAACTTCGGCTCGAAGCTGGTCATCACGACGCCGGACGGGAGCACGAAGGTGTCGTCGCCGCCGCCGTTCTTGCTCGCGACCGCGGGATACTCGCCGTGATAGGAGAACCCGAGCGAGACCGTGCGGCCGGGCGTGAGCCCTCCGGGCGCCCCGAACAGGAGCAAGCCCGCGCGATCTTCCGGCACCGTCGGCACGCCGTCCTCGGTCCACTGCACGTCCTGCCAGCCGAAGCCCGGCGTGACGGCGATCTTCCCGAGCGGCAGGTTCTCGACCGCTTCGACGCGGTAGGCGCCGTCGATCGCGAATGCGCGGGTCTCCGGCCACAGCTTCACGGTCAACTCGACGCCGGTGATCATCGCGGTCGGCTGCGCGTGGAACGTCGCGACGTTCTTGCCCCAGTAGTCCTTCCAGTGCTTCTTCGCGTCGGCGCCCGCGGGACCGTCCTCGATCGCGAGGTGCAGAACGATGCCCGCCGTCACGGGCCAGACCAGCCAAGGCAGGAGGGTGCCGACAGACTTGGCGAGTGACAGCGGGCGAAGGCGGAGCAGGGCGCGGCTGGAGTCCGACTCCCGGCGGCGCGCGAACCGCGCGGCGAGCGCGACGAAGAAGACGCCGGCGCCGATCCACAGCACGCGGTTGAGGATGAGCGCCTTGCGGTCGAACTCGAACGTCGAGAGGTCCGACCAGCGCAGCGAATCCCACAACATCCAGTTCCACACCCAGCTCACGTGGTCGGTCGCGAGCTGCTGGTAGAGCGACGTGGAGATCGCGACGAGGCCGACCGTCCACGTGGTGAGGCGCTCGCGCAGGAGCGCGTAGGCCGCCATACCGAACGCGCCGAACGCGAAGAAACTCGGCAGGAGGATCGCGCACCACGTGAGCACGAACGGACCGATCTCGAACGGCACCTGTCCGTCGATGGCGATCGACAAGAGCGCGCCGAGAAAGCTCCCGACGTAGATCATCAGCGGGACGACGGTGAGGGCGAGCGCCTTGCCGAACACGAGCGCGATCGGGGACACCGGCAGCGTGCCGTGGATCGAGTCGAGTCGGCAGCTCCGCTCGCGATTGAGCGACTCGACCGCGTGGAACAGGAGCAGGAGCGACCCGAGCAGGCACAACGTGTTCATCGCGCGCACCGCGACGAGACCGGACGTGGACAGGACCTCGGTGCCGAGTCCGCGCGTGGTGCCGAACGTCGCGGTGCCGATCACCTGGATCACGATCAGCGGTATGAAGAGGTAGAGCGACGGCGTCTTGAGCAGCGCCTTCGCCTCGACGCGCGCGACCTCGAACGTCGCGGCGATCCCGGCCGGCCGACGCACGCGCATCGCGAGTTCCTTGAGGAACGAACCAGTGATCGCGCCGAGCGGCAGCGCGCGCGTCGTCGGTCGCGCCGGCGTGATGGCGCCCACGACGGCGGCCGACCGCCGACCGCGCCCGCGCGTGCCGCGCAGAGTCGCGCCATATCGCGACGCGGTGAACCCGACGGCCAGGAGCCCGAGCGCAGCGAACCCGACGCGGCTCATCACCATCAGGAGATCGAGCGGGATGTGCGACGTGTTGTAGAAGTCGACGCCGCGATCGACCTTGAGCCACGTTTCGGAGAGCCAGCGCGCTCCGGCGGGATCGATCGCCATCAAGAGCCGGTTGAGCCCGGGCGACAACCACGACGGCGCCCATTCCCACAGCGGGAACGCCGCGATCACGAGCGCGACCGGCAGCAAGTAGACGAGAACCGGACTGCGCGTGCGCGTGCCGACCGCGAACTCGATCCCGGTCACGAACACGAGCGCCGGGATGCCGAACACCAACAGCGGACGCAGGTAGTTCGCGAGCGAGAACGGGCCGCGCACTTCGATCGCGCCGTCGTTCGGGACGACGTGGTTGAAGAACATCGCGCAGAGCACGCTCACCAGCAGGAGCGTGAGCCCGACGAACAACCCCGCGGCGTACTTCCCGATCACGTACTCCTGCGGCTTGAGTGGCGTCGAGTGGAGGATCTCGCCGAGCTTCTGCTCCTCGTCACGATGCACCGCGAGCCCGGCGATGCCCGCCATCACGAACGCGATCACGAGGTAATCGAAGATCGCGATCAGCTTGGCCTGCGCGAACTCGGACGTGACGAACGCTTTCTTCCCGCCGACGCTCGTGTCGCCCGACTGGATCGTGACGTTGCCGCCCGACAGTCCCCACGCGATCAGCAACAGCACGGCGACCATCACCCAGAACGACGGGCGCGTGATCCCGCGCTTCAACTCGAGTCGCATCACTTCCCAGGTGCGTGCGGCGCTCACGAACCGCTCCCGACGGCGGCGGCGCCGGCGGCGCTCGCGCTCGGGTCGTCCTGCATCAGCACGAAGTACGCATCCTCCAGCGTCGGCTCGACCGGCTCGAACCCCGCCGGCGCGCCGCCGCCCGGCGCGTGGACGCGCACGCGGTTCTTCCCCTCGACGAGGACGGCTTGCGTCACGACGTGGCGGTCCGCGACGTCCTTCAACTGATCGGGCGCGACGCTCCCCTCGAACAGCGTTCCGCTCAGTCGCGCACGCGCGGCGGACGGCGACGTGTCGGCGACGATGCGTCCGCCGCGGATGATCGCGAAGCGCGGGCACAGGACGGCGACGTCCTCCACGATGTGCGTCGAGAGCAGCACGATGCGTTCGGCCGCGAGTTCCGCGAGCAGCCGGTAGAACCGCAACCGCTCGCCGGGGTCGAGCCCGGCCGTCGGCTCGTCGACGATGATCAAGCGCGGGTCGCCCGCGATCGCCTGCGCGATGCCGAGCCGCTGGCGCATGCCGCCTGAGTACCCCTTCACCTTGCGGCCCGCCGCTTCCGCGAGGCCGACGCGGTCGAGCAGCGCCATCGCGAGGTCCTTCACGCCGCCGGCGCCCGTGACGCCCTTCAGTTTCAGGAGGTGCACGAGCATCTCGATGCCGGTCAGGTGCGCGTAGAACCCGAAGTCCTGCGGCAGATACCCGAGCCGCGCGCGAGCGCGCTCCGGATGCTTCACGAGATCCTCGCCGTCGAGGCTCGCCTGGCCCGCGGTGGGTTCGAGCAGGCCCGCGACGATCTTCATCAGCGTGCTCTTGCCGGCGCCGTTCTGGCCGAGCAGGCCGAACATGCCGATGTCGACGTCGAGCGAGACGCCCTGCAGCGCGGCAACGGGTCCGGGGTAGACCTTCACGAGGTCACGGATCTCGAGCATGGGGGCTCCGCGGAGGTGCGCGGGGTTGGGAACGCGCGGGGAACGGGAGCCGATCGCGCGCGGTTCCCGGACGGCGCCGCCGAGCGTCCGCTCGCGCGCGTCGGTCCCGCGGCTGACGCGCGTCGCCGCCGCCGATAGGCTTCGCGGCGACGAATGGAAATGCACCGAAACGCGACGACCGATGGAGCTGCGGCCGCCGAGACCGACGCGGCCACCGGGACGAGGCCGACGCTCGTCCTGCTCCTCGCCGCGGCGCTCGCGGTCGTCCTGTGCAACTCGCCGCTCCGCGCCGGGTACGACGCGCTGCTCGACGTCCCGTTCTCGATCCGGCTCGGGTCTCTCGGGCTCGAGAAGCCGGTCCTCCTCTGGATCAACGACGGGTTGATGGCGGTGTTCTTCTTGCTCGTCGGTCTCGAGCTGAAGCGCGAGTTCGTGAGCGGCCGGCTCGCGGATCGGCGCAGCATCGCCCTGCCCGTGGTCGCCGCGCTCGGCGGGATGCTGGCGCCGGGCGCGATCTACTGGGCCGTGAACCACGGCGACCCGATCGCGCTGCGCGGCGCGGCGATCCCGTGCGCGACCGACATCGCGTTCGCGCTCGGCATCCTGAAGATCGCGGGGCCGGGCGTGCCGGCGTCGGTGCGCGTGCTGCTGACCGCGATCGCGGTGCTCGACGACCTCGGCTCGATCGTGATCATCGCGGTCTTCTACACCGCGAGCCTCTCGACCGCGGCGCTGGCCGTCGCGGCCGCGGCGATCGTGGTGCTCGCCGTCCTGAACGTCCGCGGCGTGACGCGCATCGGTCCCTATCTCGTGGTCGGGGCGATCCTCTGGGTGGCCGTGCTGAAGTCCGGCGTGCACGCGACGCTCGCCGGGGTCGTGCTCGCGGCGTTCGTGCCGCTGCGCGGACCAGCGCCGGACGCGCCGTCGCCTGGGCTCGAGCTGGAGCATCGGCTGTTGCCGTGGGTGACGTGGCTCGTCGTCCCGCTGTTCGCGTTCGCCAACTCGGGGCTGCATCTCCTCGATCTCACCTCCGCCGCACTGCTCGAGCCGGTGTCGCTCGGCATCTGGCTCGGCCTCGTGGTCGGAAAGCCGCTCGGGATCATCGGGGCGATCTTCGCCGCCTGCAGGCTCGGGCTCGCGCCCCGTCCGGAGGGCGCAGCGGGACGCGATCTGCTCGGCCTCGGTCTGCTCGCAGGGATCGGTTTCACGATGAGCCTGTTCATCGGCACGCTCGCGTTCGAGACGGCGGCCGAGGCCCGCGCCGTGCGCCTCGGAGTGCTGGCGGCGTCGGTGGTCGCCGCGATCGGCGGGCTGGTCGCGTTGCGGCGGTCGGCCGCGGGCGGCGGACCTCCCGCGCTCTCCGCGTCCGCCGGCGCGTGATCGCTGCTCTCCGGCGCGATCCGGCGGACTCCGGCGCCCGCTACATCAAGTCATCCTGGTTCAGCAGCGCCATCCCCGCGCGGACCAAGATGCGCGCCGCTCCGTCGATCTGCTCGACGTTGACGGCGAGCGCGGGCCGCCCGTCGGTGCCGGCGAACAGCGCGTACGCGTAGTTGATGTTCAACTCCGCGCGCAGGAGCGCGGTCAGAACCTTGCGGATCCCGCCGTCCGGCACGAGCACGCCCAGCAGTTCGGTGTCGATCACGCCGTAGCCGGCGTTCACGAGCACCTCCTTCGCGAGCGTCGGCTGGTCGACGATCATGCGCACGACGGCGTGGTCGATGGCGTCCATGATCGTGAGCCCGCACACCTTGATGTTCGCGGTCTCGAGCGAACGCTCGACGCCGAGCAGCGAGCCGAGGAGATTGGGCAGGAACACCGAGATCTGCCGGATCCGGTTCGACTCCTGATCACTCGCCGTGTCGACCATCGACGTGTCCCCCGCGCCCGCCGCCTCAGGGCTGGATGGTGCCCTCGAGCCCGCGCGTGAACGAGTAACCGGCGACCGCCGCGGGATCGATGCCGATCCACTGCGCGTCGAACACGACTCCGACCGGCGACGGGACGCTCGGGATCGGCGCTCCGATCGACAACGCGCCGGCACCGTCGAGGCCGAGGCCGACGATCGCGAACGGTCCGCCGACGTCGACGAGCAGCGTTCCGCCGACGACCGGCACGCTCGCGCGCGCGAAACCGACGATGAAGTATCCGGTGCCGCTCGGGCGCCCTTGCGCGAGCGTGAACGCGAAGCCCGCGTTGCCCGCCTTCGGCACCGAGTTCGCGCCGATCTTCGGCACCAGGCCGCCGGTGCCCGCGAGGCCGTTGCCGTAGAGCACGACGCCGTGCGGCGGACGGTTCTTCGCCTCGACCACCGCCGCGCCCGCATTCACCTTGCCGTAGCCGTACTTGTTGGAGTGGCCGTTCCCGTCGTAGGCGCCGCCGGCGACGTCGATCTTGTCCGCGGTGTCCTCGAGCACGTCGAGCACTTCATCCCACGAGAGGTACGGGTTCGCCGACATCACGAGCGCCGCGGTGCCGGCCGCGAGCGGCGACGCGGACGACGTCCCGCCGAACGCACCGGTGTAGTCGCCCGTCGAGTAGCCGACCGAGCCGAGTCGGTCGGTCGTCCACGTGCCGGTCGTCACGCCGCCGTTCGACGGCGCGCAGATGTCGGTGGCGATGCCGGTGTTGCTGTAGCTCGCGATCAGGTTCTGGTCGGTCGAGGCCGAGACGCCGACGACCTTCGCGTAGGACGCGTAACCGTTCTGGTCGATGCTCGCGCTCTCGTTGCCGGCGGCGAAGAAGATCAGCGTGCCGAGTCCGCCGCGGCCGTTCGCCGCGCAGTCGTCGATCGCGGCCTTCGTCGAGGCCGGCAGCGCGGCCGCGCCGCCCGGGCCCCAGGAGTTGTTGACGATCGCGGCGCCGTGCGCGCGCGCGTAGTTGAATGCGTCCGCCTCGTCCTGCACCGTCGGCTGCACCAGGATGAACTCGGAGAGGAAGCGGATCGGCATCAGCTTGCAGTTCTGCGCGATGCCGGTCGTGCCGACGCCGTTGTTGCCCGGGCCGCCGCTGATCCCGTGCACCGACGTGGAGTGGTTCTCGGTGAACAGGCCGAAGAGGTAGTCGGTCGCCTGCGGGTTGTTGTCGTTGTCGAGGACGTCCGTTCCCGGCACCAGGTTGGCGACGAGGTCGGGGTGCGTGAGCTCCACGCCGGTGTCGACGATCGCGATGATCAGGTTCGGGTCGCCGCGCGTGACGTCCCACGCTGCGGGTGCATCGACGTCGGCGCCGAGCACCGCGCCGCCCTGGCCGGTCGACTTCAGGTGCCACTGGTTCGGATAGAGGGGATCGTTCGTCGTGGCGTACGGGACGCGGACGATCGAGAAGTCGGGGATCGCGAACTCGCACAGGCCGCTCTCGAACAGATCGCGCGACACGGCGAGCGCGTCGAGCGAACGACCGTGGGGGAGCCGGTACACGACGCCGGGGTTCACCGCGTAATCGAGCGTGCCGCTGCGCGTGAGGTCGTTCGCGCTCTCGATCGCCGCGATCGCGCTCGGATCGGCGTCGGAGCGGAAGCGGACCAGGATCTCGTCGGTGACGAAGTACGGCTCGTCGCCGGCGACGAAGCGCGGCCCGGCCGCGAGCACGGCGGCATCCTGGCCGATCGTGCGGGCGGTCGACAGGGCGTCGGCCACGGACGCGCCTTTCGCGAGCTTCACGTGGAAGAGGTGGCCCGGCACGTAGGCGAACGTCGTGAACGCGGCGCGGTCGACGAACGCGGCCTGCGCGACGACCTTCTTCACCTGCGCGGCGGTGGCGGCGGAGTCGAACAGCACGCCGATCTCGCTCGCGTCAATCGAGAGCGCGATGCGCTCGTCGCCGTTCCAGAACCAGTCGTCGGCGGTTCGCGCCGATGCGCTTCCGGCGGAGAACGACGAGGTGCACAGGGCGAGGAAGAAGACGATCGCGGGGTGTCGAACGCGCATCTGCGGCCTCCGGGGAAAGTCGGCGCGGAGCTTACCAAACGGTCCGCGTGCGCTTCCGACGCCGCACCGGCGCGCCCGCGGGCGCGGCGCGCGAAACTCTTTCCGCGTCGCCCGCGGAGCGCGAATCGATTTCCGAATCGACTTCAGATCGCGTCGCGGCGCGTCGCTCTCAATTCGCGCAGGAATCGTCCGTTGCGCATCCCGGCGCGCCGTCGACTCCATCGGCACGTCGCTCGCCCTTGCGCGGCCGCGACCCTCAAAAGGAGACGGCACACATGCGCATTCTGGTCACGGGCGGAGCGGGCTTCGTCGGTTCCCATCTCGTCGACGCGTTGCTCGCGCGCGGTCATGCGGTTCGCGTCTACGACTCCCTCGACCGGCAGGTCCACCCGAGCGGCCGGCTGCCGTCGTGGGTTCCGGAACAAGTGGAGTTCATCCACGGCGACGTGTGCGACCGCCCGCGTCTCAAGTCCGCGATCGAGGGGATCGACGTCATCTTCCACGAGGCCGCGCTCGTCGGCGTCGGTCAGTCGATGTACCAGATCCGCCGCTACGTCGAAGGCAACTCGCTTGGCGGCGCGACGCTGCTCGACATCCTCGCGAACGAGAAGCACTCGGTGAAGAAGCTGATCGTCGCGTCGTCGATGTCGATCTACGGCGAAGGCGCCTACGAATGCTCCGCGTGCGGCGATGTCTCGCCCGACCTCCGCGGCAAGACGCAGATGGCCGCGCACGACTGGGAGCTGAAGTGCCCGAATTGCGGGCGAAAGGTCGGCGCGCTGCCGACGCCCGAGTCGAAGCCGCTGTCGCCGACGTCGATCTACGCGGTGACGAAGCGCGACCACGAGGAGATGTTCCTCTCGTTCGGCCGCGCTTACGGCCTGCCGACGGTCGCCCTCCGCTACTTCAACATCTACGGCTCGCGGCAGCAGCTCTCGAACCCGTACACCGGAGTGCTCGCGATCTTCTCGGGCCGCCT
>CAZBOK010000157.1:0-9969 GCA_964493525.1 uncultured Phycisphaeraceae bacterium
GGGTCGATCGCCACGCGGCGGGCCGCGCGCGCCATCGCCGCGTCGGCGACCGCGAGCACGCCTTCCGCGGCACGGAACCGATCGAGCCCGATCTGCGCACCGAGCCGGGCGAGCGCCGCATGCGACGCGTCCGCGTCGAGCGCGACCGTCCCGCCCGCGATCGTCGCCGGCAGGCGGCCGAGCACAACGTGCGCGTCGGTGACGGTGGCGAGGTCGCTCTTCCCGTAGCACGCCGGCCCGGGGTCGGCGCCCGCCGAACGCGGGCCCACGCGCAGGAGCCCCGCCGAATCCCGCCACGCGATCGATCCGCCGCCGGCGCCGACCGAGTCGATCGCCAGTGTCGGCACGAGCAACGGTTGATCGGCGAACGTCGTCTCGGCGCGCCGGGCGACGCCCCCCGCGATCCACGAGACGTCGGTCGACGTGCCGCCCATGTCGAACGCGAGCGCCGCGTGCAGTCGGTGCGCTTTCGCGAGCCGCGCCGCCGCGAGCGCTCCGCCCGCGGGACCCGAGAGGACGAGCCGCACCGGCCGATCGGCGGCGAGCGCGGCGGTCGTGGTGCCGCCGTTCGACTGGAACACGAAGAGCTTCCGATCGGAGACCGTCCGCTCCAGCTCGCGCAGCGCGCGCGCGACCAGCGGCAGGAGCGCGGCGTTCGCCACCACGGTCGCGAAGCGCTCGAACTCGCGGACCTCCGGCGCGACGTCGGACGACGTGCAGACCGGGACGCCGATCGACGTGAGTGCGCGCGCGAGCCGCCGCTCGTCGGCAGCGTCCGCGAACGAGTAGAGCAATCCGACCGCGATCGCTTCGGGCTTCGTCGCGCGCACGCGCCGCACGACGCGCGCGATCTCCGCGCGCGTGAGACGCGTCGAGATCGATCCGTCGGGCTCCGCGCGCTGGCGGACGCCGATGCGCCGCTCGCGCGGCACCAGCGGCGCGGCGCGTTCGACGTCGAGCGCGAACAGCTTCGGCCGCGCCTGTCGGCCGATCTCGATCACGTCCTCAAGCCCTTCGTTCGTCACGAACGTCGCCCGCGCGAGCTTCTTCTCGAGCAGCGCGTTGGTCGCGACCGTGGTGCCGTAGACGAGCGGCGCATCGCCGAGGTCCGCGAGCGCGGCGAGACGTGCGAGTCCGTCCGCGACCGCGGCCGCGGGGTCGCCCGGCCGCGACGGAACCTTCAAGCCGACGACGCGCCCGCCGCGCACGAACGCGATGTCGGTGAACGTGCCGCCGGTGTCGACGCCGATCCGCCCGCTTCGCATGGGGCGCAGAGGATAGGGAACCGGCCGGGCGACGCGACGCGTCACGGCCCGCGCTCTTTACCGCCGTCGAGCGCGACGAGTAGGATGCCGTGTTTCGCGCTCCATGCTGACTTTCCTCGTCGCGATCACCCTCGCTTACCTCCTCGGCTCGATCCCGATCGGCTTCCTCGTCGCCAGGTCGCGCGGCATCGACCTGCGCGACGTCGGCAGCGGGAACGTCGGGGCGACGAACGCCGGCCGCGCGCTCGGCCGCCGCGTCGGGCTCGCCGTGTTCGCGGGTGACTTCCTCAAGGGATGGATCCCCGCCACCTGCGCAGGCCTGGTCCTGTCGCGCTCCGACGTCGGCCTCTCGAAGGACTCCGTCGCGATCGCCCTCGGCATCGCCGCGATCGCCGGGCACGTGTTCCCCGTCTGGCTCTCCTTCAAGGGCGGGAAGGGCGTCGCGACGTCGGCCGGCGTCTGCTTCGGCCTGCACTGGCCGACGATGCTGGTTGCGATCTCGCTGTGGTATCTCGTGCTGAAGTTGTCGCGGTTCGTTTCCGTCGCTTCGATGGTCGCCTCGATCCTGTCGCCGGTCGCGTTCGCGGCGTTCGTGGGCACCGACGCGGCGCTGCGCGAGCGGCGCGCGGTCACGACGTTCCTCGCCGTGCTCGCGATCGCGATCGTCGTGCTGCACCGCAAGAACATCGCTCGGCTCGTCCGCGGTGAGGAACACCGCGTCGGGTCCGCGCCATCCGGAGGGAAGTCATGAGCGAACGTGTGACGGTGCTCGGCGACGGTGGGTGGGGGACCGCGCTGTCGCTCGTCCTCTCGGATCACGGCGCGGACGTGACGATGTGGAGCCACGACGCGGCCTATGCGCGCGAGATGTCGCGGGCGCGCAAGAACCCGAAGTTCCTCCCGGGCGTCGAGCTCTCGCGATCGATCCACGTGACGGCGGATCTCGCCGAAGCGGTCGAGGGTCGCGACATCCTGTTCTCCGCGGTGCCGACGCCGTTCCTGCCGCAGGTGCTCGCGCGGCTGAAGCCGGTGCACAAGGCCGGCACGCCGATCGTCTCCGCGACGAAGGGGATCGACACCGAGACGCTGAAGCGGCCGACCGAGATCCTGCGCGACGCGCTCGGCCCGGTGCCGCTTGTTGTGGTGTCGGGGCCGAGCCACGCCGAGGAGGTGTCGCGGAGGATGCCGACGACCGTCGTCGCCGCGTCCGAGGATCTCGGGCTCGCGCGCCGCGTCCAGGACCTGCTGGCGACCGAGCGCTTCCGCGTGTACACGCACAACGACGCCATCGGCGTCGAGCTGGGCGGCGCGCTCAAGAACGTGGTCGCGATCGCGGCCGGCATCGTCGACGGCCTCGGCTTCGGCGACAACACGAAGGCCGCGCTGCTCACCCGCGGCATCGTCGAGATGTCTCGGCTCGGCGAGGCGTTCGGCGCGCAGCGCGTCACGTTCTTCGGCCTGTCCGGGATGGGCGACCTCGTGACTTCGTGCGTGTCGCGCCACGGCCGCAATCGGCTGGTCGGCGAGCGCATCGGCCGCGGCGAGCGCTTGAACGACATCCTCGCCGGGATGCAGATGGTCGCCGAGGGCGTGAAGACCTCGATCGCCGTGCGCAAGCTCTCCGAGAAGAAGCAGGTCGAGATGCCGATCTGCACCGAAGTGCATCGCGTGCTGTTCGAGGGGAAGGAGCCGGGAACCGCCGTGCGCGACCTGATGACGCGGCAATTGAAGGACGAGGTCGACTGGTAGGAGCCGCCGCGATGGGTGCGGTCGACTGGTCGGCGGCCACGCGCATCTTCGACGAGATCGTCGAGTTGCCGCTCGGCGAACGCGAGCGCGCGCTCGCGGCGCGCTGCGGGAGCGACGCGGCGCTGCGCGCGGCGGTCGCCGAGCTGCTCGCCGGCGACGACCGCGCGCGCGAACAACGCTTCCTCGCCGAGCGGCCTGCGACGCCGTTCGAGGCCGGCCCGATCGCGGCCGGCCTCGCCGGCGCACGCCTCGACGGGTTCATCCTCCTGCGTCCGCTCGGCCACGGCGGGATGGGGATGGTGTTCGAGGCGGAGCAGGAGAACCCGCGGCGCAAGGTGGCGGTGAAGGTGTTGAAGCCGGCGTTCGCCGCCGGCGCGGCGCTGCAGCGCTTCCAGGTCGAGGCCGAGATCCTCGCGCGGTTGCGGCACACGAACATCGCGCAGGTGATCGCGTCGGGCGTGCATCGCTTCGCGCAGGGGCCGTTCGCGTTCGACCTGCCGTGGTACGCGATGGAGTTGCTCGACGGAGCGGTGAGCCTCGTCGAGCACGCGCACCGCAACGCGCTCGACGTCGCGGCTCGCATCGCGACGTTCCGGCAAGTCTGCGACGCCGTGCTGCACGCCCACCAGCGCGGCGTGATCCACCGCGACCTGAAGCCGGCGAACATCCTGGTCGACGCATCCGGCACGCCGAAGGTGATCGACTTCGGCATCGCGCGCGCGACCGACCTCGAGGGAACGCGCGAATCGCTCGCGACGCGCGCCGGCGACTTCCTCGGCACCCTGCGATACATGGCGCCGGAGCAGGTCGACGGGCGCGCGGATCAGGTCGACGTGCGGACCGACGTCTACGCGCTCGGCGTGGTGCTCTTCGAGCTGCTCACCGGCGCGGCGCCGATCGAAGTCGAGGAATCGACGCTCGACGAAGCGGTGCGCCGGATCCGCGTCGAACCTCCGCGCCGGCTGCGTCAACTCGCGCCGCACCTGGCGCGCGAGCACGAGTGGATCGTCGCGCGTGCGATCGAGAAGGAGCCGCAGCGCCGTTACCCGTCGGTCGCGGCGCTCGCGCTCGACCTCGAGCGTCTGTCGACAGGCGAGCCGCTGCTGGCCGGCCCGCCCGGCGTCGCGTACCGCGCGCGGTTGTTCGCAAAGCGCCACCGCGTCGCGCTCGCCGTCGGGGCGGTCGTCGTGCTGCTGCTCGCGGGCTGGATCGTGTCGTTGATCGCGTCGATCCGCCGCTCGAACGAGAATGCCGCGCGCGCGGACGAGAACGCCCGGCAAGCGCACCAGGAGGTCGAGAAGGCGACCGACGTCATCGGCCTGCTGCAGTTCGCGATCGGCCGGGCGTCGGGCGACAAGCAGTCGAGCGACGTGCCGATCTCCCGCATCTTCGACGTGATGGAGGAAGCGATCGGGATCCACGGGTACGACCCCGAAGTGGAGGCACGTCTGTACGTCGCGCTCGGCGAGTTCCGCCTGAAGCTCGGCCAGAACGACCGCGCGCACGACCTGATCCGACGCGGCGTGAGCCGGCTCGCGAGCGCGGGGCTGAGCGACTCGGCGGACGCGCGTGACGCGTCGGTCCTCCTCGCGCAGGTCGACATCGCGCGCGGGAAGATCGGCGCCGCCGGCCGCGAACTGAAGGAAGCCGCGAAGGACCCGAGCGACGACCGCCGCCCGAACCAGGACATCGAGGTCTCCCACGGCGAGATCGTCGTGCTGCTCACGCAGTGGCAAGCGGCCGAGGCGGAGCCGCTCGCGCGCGAGATCGTCGAGCGCCTCACCGGCGAAGGACGGGATCCGGGGGACAACCTCGGCGTGTTCCAGAACTTTCGGGCGCGCGCGCTCGCGCAGCTCGGACGGTTCGACGAGGCGCTCGCGCTCGCGAAGGCGGCGGTCGAGTCGGAGATCCGGCTGCACCCGGAGGCGCCGGTGCGCGGGGATAACGCGCGGCTCTCGGTCGCGTCGATCCTGATCGACGCGGGCAAGCCGGCGGAGGCGCTCGAGATCGCGACCGCCGCCACCGCCGCGGTCGAGCGCGACCTCGATCCGAATCACGTGAAGGCGCTCGCGGGGCGATCGATCATCGCGCGCGCGAAGTTCGCCGCGGGCGATCGCGACGCGGCGCTCACGGAGGCGCAGGCGCTCGTCGCGCGTCGCGTCGCCATCGAAGGCGAAGGACACATCGACCTCTTCGCGGCGCGCACGTTCCTCGCGTCGGTCGAGCTCGCGCTCGGCCGCGCGGGCGACGCACGTCACGAGCTCGAGCTCGCGCTCGGGCCGCCGGCGCACGAGCTGCGTGCGGACCATCCCGAAGTCGCGCGCGCCCGCGCGCTGCACGGGCGCGCGCTCGTGCTCGAAGGGAATCGGGACGCCGGGCTCGCGGAGATGGAAGCGGCGCTCGTCGTCCTGCGCCGGGAGCTCGTCGCGACGCATCCGCGCCTCGTCGAAGCGGAGAGCTGGCTCGCGGACCCGGACCCCAATGTGCAACCGGGAACATGGGTGACACTTTTGACCGGGCACATGGGTAACACTCAGCAACGCCTTCTCGCAGCGGCCCATCGACCAACCGCGTGGCTCGGGTGGACCTGCAATCCGAGGAGCGAAGCGACGAGGATGCAGGTCCACCCGAGCCACGCGGTTGGCGAGGGGGTGACGTCGATCTGCCTTCTCGGGGCCGCTCGACGGAGTCTCATGCGGCCCCGTGTCCGGGCACATGGGTGACACCGGTCGCGATCGGCGCGATCGTTCGCGAACGACCGTGCAGCACGCCGAGTCGCAACGCTCCGAGGTAGACGTGCCACAGCCCCTCGTCGACGGCCTCGATGCCGACGATCTCACCCGCGAACGCTTCGCCGACGAACACCAGCTCCCCGTCCCACTTGATCGAGCCGTCGCGCCTCACGCTGCGGGGCGAGAACCGATCGGCGTAGACGTGCTCAGGCAATTCATGCGGCAGCAACCGCGGCGAGATCTCGTAGACCTCCGCGGGTGTTCGCATCGCGAGCGCTTCGTGCGGTCGCTCCTCGTTGTAGGTCTGTTGAAAGCGGTTGAACGACGCCTGCTGCGCGCGGATCGATCCGCTCGGTGGCGATGCGGTCTCGGCCTTCAGCGTCTCGTGGAAGCGCTCGTGCCGACCATTCTGGTCCGGCCTGCCCGGCTCGATCAGGACCGGCACGACGCCAAGACGCACCAGCCACACCCCGAGGCGCGACAGACGCCCGAGCCCGTTCGAGCCGAACGGCGGTCCGCCGTCGCTGAGCATGAACCGCGGCAACCCGAACGCGGCGAACGTCTGCTCGAGGCGCTTTCGAACGTCCTCCGTCTTCGGCGAGACCATCGCCTGGCACGTCAGCGAGGCTCGACTGAACACGTCGTTGACGGTCAGTGGATCGCAGCGCGTGCCGTCGCCGACGCGGAACCAGCCCTTGTAGTCCATCGACCACACGTCGTTGGGCGCGTTCGCCTCGACCACCGGCGGCGCGCTCGGCTGTCGACGCCGACGCACACCGCGCGGCTCGACAACGCCGGCGCGCCGCAGGATCGCGTCGATCGTGCTGCGCGCGGGCCAACTCTCGTCGGGTCGCTCGCGATCCAATGTCGCGAGGATCTTCTTCGAGCCCCAGGTCGGGTGCGACTTGCGCACCCGGAGCACGGCGGCCTCGACTTCCGGCGGCGACTGATTCGGATGCGTCTTCGGCGCCCGCGATGCATCCGCCAGACCCGCCAAGCCGAGCTCGGCGTGCCGAGCCACGATCTTGTGCCCGGTCTTTCTGCTGATCCCGAACTGCCGACACGCCTCGGTCATCGTCAACCGCTTCGCGATCAGAGCCCTCAGGAACTTCTGTCTCTCGAGCACGGGGTCCGTCTGTGTCCATGGCATCCAGACACGACACGCTCGGCGCTTCCCGCGGTCACGCTCGAGTGTTACCCATGTGCCCGGACACAACTGTCACCCATGTACCCGGGTCGGACCCCCCAAGTGAGATTCTGCTGGATGCCCCCCCCCCCCCTCGATATGGTCGCACGTCGAGCGCGGGTACGGGCTGGAGCATCTCGCGCGGGAAGAAGTAGATGAACCACATTTCGCGCAGGATTTCGTTTGTCGCCCCTTGTGTGTTGTTGTCGTGCGCAACTGCACCCGCCCGGGACCTTCGCACTGGGGATGCCGAATGCAATCCACGCGCTGATTACTGCGCCGGTCGTCGGGGACCGTTCAGGGGAGCGGGCCGCCTCGAGTTCGGTGTCGCGAAAGAGGGGTGAATTGTGGCACGTCGTCGGTTCGTCATTGGACTGATCATGCTTGGAGGGCTGTATGCAGTGTTCCGGTGTTGGCAAGAGCCCCGCGACAAGTCCATAGCGGAGAATTCCGCAGTGACGATCGATCCCACGGATTGCGCGCCTGCGGCGCGAACCGTGAACGCCCCCAATCCAGACGGAGTGACTTCGCGTGAGCGCGCCCGTGAGGATCGAACCGGAGGTGCGGAATCAGCTGCCGCTCAAGCTGCGCCGCAAGCTCCGACAGATGCGCTCAAGTTCGAGTTCCCACCAGGTTCCGAAGGAGGGGCGATTGGAAACGCTATCCGCTCAATCGTAGACGGTCATTACGAGAGAATCTTCGACGACCCAGATATCGCCGCTTTGCTGAATCCGAGTGGTCGAATCTTAGATGACCAATTCAAGACGCTTCTCATCGCACGACACAAGTCGGAAATTGATAACCTGAGTCGACTCAATGCCGATGTTGAGAAGGAACGCACCAAAGCGTTTCGCAGAAAAGCGAATGCGGGACTTTCGGAACCAATGAAGGTCCTTGGTCCATCCGATTCCAACTACAAACCCGGAGAGACTCGCCTGGTCGCTCCAAGACCGGAACCCGGAGAATCTTGGTCCCTGGTTCAGGTCGAGGGCGAGACTCGCTTCGTGAGATTGCGAACGGGAGAGGACCCGCAGTTCGCTGGTCTTGTTCAAGTTCAACGGGCTGCGGCCGAGGAATTCGTTCGGATGGTAAGGTACGACGTATTGTCGCTCGGAAAATAACTCTATAGGAGGCTAAAGTGGGCCAGCGCACGTTCCTCAGCAAAGTCGCGATTTGTCTGGCATTGATTGTGTGTGACACCGCCGCAGCACGCTTGCCGTGCGGCGGTTGCAGCATCACTGGCCCGACGATCTCAAGCGGAGGCGGTTATTCGACGAACTTGAGTGTCGTGTGGGTGATTCTCGAGGGCGGCAGTGGGTCATGTTCTGGGCACTATCCTTTTTGCGTCAAGGAAAAGTGCTGGGTGAAGTACTCTGCGACGGCCACAAAATTGGGGGGAAGCGCCCAGCTGTGTCTCAATACCGATGGCTCCGAGAACTGCACCTCGGGATCAACGATGACGATTAACAGCGGCGGCAGTGATCCCAATAACCCGGCTCAGCGAATGATCATGTGTGACGACGGCCTCTCCATGACATTTGAGGTCGGAGATGAGCATTCTGGGTTTTATGCGCTATGCTCAGACTGCTCTGCCGTCTACTGAATGCGATCGGGGCCGTTTCTCAACGCTGCGGGGAATCTCGTGTACCGCGTATCCGCGAGATCCCCGTGGTGGAGTGAATGCGACAGACTTCACCAAGAATGGGAGCCCGAACGAAATCGGAGACGGGGTTCCCGGGTCGGCGAATTCTTCGCGGCACGCGAAGAACTGCTGGACGGAAACCCTTGCGGCCGCAGGCAGCGGCGGCGCGCAGATTCGCGTTCACAGGCTTCGGTCTGAGGTTCCTTGCGATGTCGCGGACCCTCGGTTGCGCACGGGCTGCGGTCGCCGCATCTCGATCCGGGCGTATTCGGATCGGATAGATCGCGGGCGAAGCCCATGGCGGGAAGAGACTGGCCGCGAGCGAGATTTCTCCAGCGTCGCAGTCGGCGATCCATGACGGAAAGTCGTCCGTGGGCGGTGACAGTGGACCGCAGTCGCGCAGCGGGATTTCCACCTCCAACTGGTTCCGCTTGCTGACTCCCGTCGACGGCCCTACCCTGTGCCACTTCACGGGCCGTAGCTCAGCTTGGCTAGAGCGCTTGCTTGGGGTGCAAGAGGTCGGCAGTTCAAATCTGCTCGGCCCGACCACATGATGCGGAGGGAGCCGGGAGGATCGATCCCTCCCGGCTCCCGAACTGCTCGGACGAGTCCGCAGAACGATTTCGCAGCCGAATCCCAGGAGGATCCATGGCGTCCCGCATGACGTTCGCCGTTCTCGCTCTCGGCTTCGCGGCGCTCGCGTTCCCCGGCTGCCGCAGCCACGACACCGTCACGGTCACCGGCACGAACGGCGCGGAGATGACGTTCCGCAAGCCGCACAGCGAGACGATGCGGCGCAACGAGACCGGCGAGATCACGCTCCGCATCGAGCGGAAGGGGTTCGTCGAACCGGTCGCGATCGACGTCGAGGGGTTGCCGAACGGTGTGCGCGTGCTGAACGCTCCGCTGCAGTTCGAGCAGGATCAGGAGCGCATGATCCTCCATCTGCAAGCGGCGAACGACGCCGACCTCGTGACCGACCGCGTCATCACCGTCCGCGTGCACGGCCCCGGCACCGCGATCGCCGCGCAGAGCTTCGAGCTGACGATCAAGCCGTCGCGCTGAGCGCGCGGACGAACGTCACTCGTCCGGGAACACCGACTTCGCGCAGCGGAAGCCTTGCACGGCGTCGGACATCATCGGATCGGGACCCATTGCGCGAAGATCAACGTTTTCGTTCGCGCTCGCCGCCCAACACAGTCCGCACTGGATTCGATTCCCGAGTTGCGGGTCGGGCTGATCGTCGACTCGGTCCACCCAGATCGAACTGGTCCACTCGCGCACATTGCCGAGCGTCTGCAGGACTCCTTCGGGAGTTCGATCGTCCAGCGCGTCTTCGACGGCGTTCAAGAACTTTCGCGCGCTCTCGAATTCCTTGCCGGTTTCAGGCGAATC
>CAZBOK010000158.1:0-9894 GCA_964493525.1 uncultured Phycisphaeraceae bacterium
GGACGGCCATCGAACCTGCCTCGCCGGGGTGTCGGAACGCGAGCGGCGCGATTCACGACGCTCGCAACTTTTCTAAGCCGCGGAAACGCGGAATCCTACGGCGCCTGCGATCGGGATCAAATCCTAATTCCGCCGCGCCGGAGCCTCCTCAACGCGCGAACGCGGCGCGCGCGGCCGCCTCGATCGCGGCCAGCGCGGCGGGCAGCGCCGAGCGGTTCGCGCCCTGCCCCTGAGCGAGCTCCGGACGACCGCCGCCGCCCCCACCGAGCGCCTTCGCGAGCTGCTTGCACAGGTCGCCGGCCTTCACGCCCTTCTGGATCGCTCCCTTGCCGCACGCCACCACGACGGTGACCTTGTCTCCGTCGAGTCCGCAGAGGACCGCCACGGCGGTGTCGCGGCCGGCGAGCAGTTGGTCCGCGAGGCTGCGCAGCTCGTCCGGCCCGAGGCCGTCCGCCTGATGCGTGAACAGCGTGCCGCCGCCGAGATCGACTCCGCGCGCGAGGATCTCGTCCTGCGCCGAGAGCGCCGCACCGCGCTTCGCTTTCGCCAACTCCTTCTCCGCTTTCGAGCGTTCGTCGAGGAGCTGCTGAACCCGCGCCGGCAGATCCTCCTCGCGCGTCTTCAGGAGGTCGGTGAGCTCTTTCGCGAGCCGCGTCTTGTCGCGCGTGAAGCGGATCGCACCGCGGCCCGTGACGGCGACGATGCGCCGGACGCCCGCCGCGATCGCGCCGTCGGACGCGATCTTGAACAGGCCGATCTGCCCGGTGCGGTCGCAGTGCGTGCCGCCGCACAGCTCCACGCTCTCGAAGTCCTTCGCGAGTTCGCGGTCGGCGACCGACACGACGCGCACGCGGTCGCCGTACTTCTCGCCGAACAGCGCGATCGCGCCCGACTGCTTCGCTTCGTCGAAGGTCTTCTCGACCTTGGTCACCGCGATGTCGCGCAGCGTCTGCCCGTTGACGAGGTCCTCGATCGCGCGCAGGTCGTCTTCGGTCGGCGCTCGTTTCGCGGTGTAGTCGAAGCGCAGGTAGTCGGGATGGACGAGCGAACCCGCCTGCGTGGTGTCGGCGCCGACGACGCGGCGCAGCGCCCAGTGCAGCAGGTGCGTCGCCGTGTGGTTGCGCATGACGTCGGCGCGCCGCAGCGTGTCGACCGCGGCCACCACCGAGTCGCCGACCTGGATCGTCTTCCCCGGCGCGATCTCGACGGCGTGGAGGTGGTATCCCTCCGCCTTCGCGGTGTTCGTCACCTTCGCGAGGGCCGCCCCACCGCTCGCGAGGATCTCGCCGGTGTCGCCGACCTGGCCGCCGCTCTCGCCATAGAACGGCGATCGGTCGAGCACGACCGTCGCCACGCCGCTCGCCGACTGCACGCTGGCGCCGCTCGCATCGAGCAGCGCGACCACGCGCGCGTCGCCCTTCAGGGCGTCGTACCCGGTGAACGTCGTCGGCGCGACCTTGCCCTTCAGGCGCGCCGCCGGCCCGGTGTCGAAGATCTCCCCCGCGATCTGCGAGCCCTCGCGCGCGCGCGTGCGCTGCGCTTCCATCGCGGCGTCGAACGCCGCTTCGTCGACCTCGACGCCCTTGTCCTCGCAGTACCGCTTGGTGATGTCGAACGGGAAGCCGACGGTGTCCCACAGGAAGAACGCCTTCTCGCCCGAGAGCCGCTTCGATTTCACGACGTCGGGTTCCGCGAGGAACTGCGCGAGGCGCTCGGAGCCCGCGCGGTACACCTCGCCGAAGCGCTCCTCGTCACCGCGAATCGTGTCCTGGATCAGCTCGGTCCGCTCGCGCAGCTCGGGGTACGCGTCGCCCATGATGTTCGCGATCACCGGCACGAGCTCGGCGAGCCCGGGCTGCGTCGCACCCAGCTCCTTCAGATCCATGCCCGCGCGGCGGACGACCTTCCGGACGACGTAGCCGCGCCCTTCGTTCGACGGCCGGACGCCGTCTGCGATGCAGAAGCTCGCCGCACGCACGTGGTCCGCGATGCGCTTCATGCGCACGTCGGTCTCGCGGTCGGCGCCGTAACGCCGGCCGGTGATCGCGCCGACGCGCTCGATGATCGGCAGGAAAAGGTCGGTCTCGAAGTTCGTGGGTTTCTCCTGCAGCACGCGCGTGATGCGCTCGAGGCCCGCGCCGGTGTCGATGTTCTTCTGCGGCAACGGCTGCAGGACGCCGCCCTCGCGCCGATCGAACTGCGTGAAGACGAGGTTCCAGATCTCGAGGAAGCGGCCGCCGTCGGTGCCCGGCTCGGACGGCCCGCTCTTCACGGTGCTGCGCGCCGTCCCCCAGTCGAAGTAGATCTCCGAGCACGGACCGCACGGTCCGTTCGGTCCTTTGCTCGGCGCCTCGGCGGGCCAGAAGTTGTCCTTCTCGCCGTAGCGGAAGATCCGGTCCTTCGGGAAGCCGACCTCCTTCTCCCAGATCGCCGCCGCTTCGTCGTCATCGAGGAACACGGTGACCGCGAGCCGCTCACGCGGAAGGCCGAGGTCTTTCTCGAGGAACTCGATCGCCCAGTGGATCGCGTCGCGTTTGAAGTAGTCGCCGAACGAGAAGTTGCCGAGCATCTCGAAGAACGTGTGATGCGACGGAGTGCGCCCGACGTTGTCGAGGTCGGGCATGCGGATGCACTTCTGGCACGACGTCGCGCGCTTCAGATCCGGCGGACCCTTCCCGAGGAAGGCGTCCTTGAACTGGTTCATTCCGGCGCCGGTGAAGAGGATCGACGCATCGCCTTCCGGCACGAGCGAGTCGGACCGGAAGAGGCGATGGTTCTTCTTCTGGAAGAAGTCGAGGTAGCGGCGTCGAAGCTCGGCGGATTTCATCCCGGCATGATGGCGGGTCCGACGCCCGCGTCAACGCTTCGCGGGCGGCGTCGGCGGACCGCTTTCCGCGCGGCGCGGCGCGATCGGATGCGGCGCGCCGTTGTTCGTGCGCGGCGCTCCGACGGCTTCCGAAACCGCGGACGCTTCGGGCGGGCGCGCCCCGAACGGCGTGCGCGGCGGTTCGGGCGCCTTGTTCGCGCGCGGGTCCTTCGCGTCTCTCGCGTCCTTCGCTTCGGTCGGGTTCTCGGCTTTCGGCTTCGGCTTCGCCGCTTCGATGACGTCGGCCTTCATCCGCTTCAGCAGGTCCGGGTTCGACTTCAGGATCTCGATCGTCTTCTCGCGGCCTTGACCGAGGCGCTCGGTCTTGTAGTTCATCCACGCGCCGCTCTTTTCGACGAGGCGCTTGTCGACCGCGAGGTCGAGGAGATCGCCGACGAGGTTGATGCCCTCGTTGAAGAGGATGTCGAACTCCGCGCGACGGAACGGCGGCGCGCACTTGTTCTTCACCACGGTCGCCTTCACGCGGTTGCCGACCGTCTCCTCGCCGATCTTGATCTGGCCGATGCGGCGGATGTCGATGCGGCTCGACGCATAGAACTTCAGAGCGCGACCGCCTGTCGTGGTCTCCGGGCTACCGAAGAAGACGCCGATCTTCTCGCGGATCTGGTTGATGAAGACGACGCAGGTCTTCGCGCGCGCGATCCCCGCCGTCAGCTTGCGCAGGGCTTGCGACATCAGTCGGGCCTGCAGGCCCATGTGCGAGTCGCCCATCTCGCCTTCGAGTTCGGCCTTCGGCACGAGCGCCGCGACCGAGTCGACGACGATGATGTCGAACGCATTCGACCGCACGAGGATCTCGCAGATGTCGAGGGCCTCTTCGCCGGAGCTCGGCTGCGACACCTTGAACTTCTCGCCGCTCGTGTCGACGCCGAGCATCTTCGCGTAGGTCGGATCGAACGCGTGCTCGGCGTCGATGAACGCCGCGTACCCGCCGGCCCGCTGCGCCTCCGCGATCGCGTGCAAGGTCAGCGTCGTCTTGCCGGACGATTCCGGGCCGAAGATCTCGACGACGCGGCCGCGCGGGAGTCCGCCGCCGAGCGCGAGGTCGAGCGACAGCGAGCCGGTCGAGATCCCTTCCTCGACGGTGATCGGCCCGTCGAGGCTCATGATCGCGCCCTTGCCGTAAGCCTTCTCGATCTGCGCGAGGGCGGCTTCGACGGCTTGGGCCTTGGCGGAGGACTTCGGATCGGCGTCGGGCTTGGTGACCATGAGCACTCCTGAGCACTCGGATCGACAATGAGAAGGACTCGGTTCGACAGGACGCGAAGCTAACGATCTACGAACACCCGTTTCAACGCAATTCAACCCGCGGAAAGCGGAAATCTCTCGACCACCCGGTAGGCCGGCCCCGGCGCGGACAACCGGCTCTCCATCGCGACGAACGACGTCACCTCGACCTTACCGAACTCGATCGACGGATCTTGCGGCCACCAACCCGGCCGCGAGAACCCGTGGATCCGGCCGAGCGTGACGTGCGGCGCGAACGCCCGCTCCTCGAGCGCGAACCCCTCCGCGCCGAGCGCTCGATGCGCCGCTCGCTGCAGCGCGATCAGCTCCGCGCCGCCGTCGGCGCCGGCCCACAACACGCGCGGCGCGCCGCGCTCCGGGAACTGACCGAGCCCGCGCACCGACAACTCGAACGCTCGCGAGGATCCAGACGCCGCGGAGAGCGCACGGGTCAGCGCGGAAATCCGCGACGCGTCGATGTCGCCGAGGAAGTCGAGCGTGAGATGGAGGTTCGGTTCGGCGACCCACTTCACACGGACGCCGGCGGGCGGCGTGCGATGCGGCGAGGCTGACAACCGCGCGCGCACTTCGTCGGTCAGGAGGACGGCGACGAAGGCGCGCATCGCGGCCCGCTCGCGCGGGTCAGATCGTCACGAACCGGACGAACTGGTCGTAGCGCTCGCGGAGCTTCGCGTCGGACAGCTTGCGGAACGCGTCGAGCGAGAAGTCCTCCACGACGAAGGACGCCATCACCGTCCCGTAGACCATCGCGCGCCGCAACGTGGCATCGTCGTGGCGCTCCTGCTGCGCGAGGAAACCCATCACGCCGCCCGCGAACGAATCGCCGGCGCCCGTGGGATCCTTCACCTTCGCGACCGGATACGCGGGCAGCGCGAAGCGCGCGCCCTCGCGCGTGACGAGGAACGCGCCGTACTCGCCCTTCTTCACGATCACGATGCGCGGCCCGAGCGACAGCACGTGCTCCGCCGCCGCGACGAGGTTGCGCTCGCCCGACAGCATCTTCGCTTCGCCTTCGTTCAACACGAGCGCGTCGATCCGCCTGAGGAGCTTCTTCAACGGGTCGAGCGTGTTCTTGATCCACAGGTTCATCGTGTCGGCGACGACGAACTCCGGCTGCTGCATCTGATCGAGGACCGACATCTGCGACTCGGGCGATCCGTTCGCGAGGAACACGAACCGCGAGTCGGTGAAGGTCTTCGGCACGTGCGGGCGGAAGTCGCCGTAGACGTTCAACTGGACCGCGAGCGTCTCCGCCTCGTTCATGTCGCCCTGGTAGCGGCCCGTCCAATGGAACGTCTTGCCGTCGGCGTTCGCGAGTCCCGCCGTGTCGACGCGATGCTGCTGCAGGAAGGCGACGTGCTCCTTCGGGAAGTCCGAGCCGACGATCGAGACGAGGCGCACCGGCGTGAAGAAGGACGCGGCGCACGAGAAGTAAGACGCGGACCCGCCGAGCACGCGGTCGACCTGACCGAACGGGGTCTCGACGGTGTCGAACGCGACGGTGCCGACGACGAGCAGCGACATTCGAGGATTCTCCGTTCAGCTCGCGGCGTCGGCGTCGCCGAAGTGCTCGACCTCGGCCTGCGACACGCGATCCTTCTGCAGAGCGAGGCAGACGCCGCCGACGAGCGACACCGCCATCTGCTCCATCCGGTACACGAGGAACAACGCGAGGGCCATCGGCGCGGACACGCCGACGGTCCCGAGAAAGAACACGGATGCCGCCTCGCCGACGCCCCATCCCGACGGCGCGATCGGCAGCGCGGAGACGATCAACGCGATCGGGATCAGCGCGAAATATGCCGGCAGCGCGAGGTCGATGCCGATGCTCCGACCGATCAACGCGAACGATCCGATGATGATCGTGTGCACCACCATCGACATCAGCAGCGAGATGCCGACCAGCCCGAGGCGGAACCGGTAGATGAACACCGCCGAGTCGGCCTTCTGCACCAGCTCCTTGAACGGCAGCCGAGCGAGCAGGCGGTCGAAGCGCAGCGCGGCGCGCACGCGGCGCGAGAAGAACACGACGCCGACCAGCGCGATGACCGCCAGCAGCCCGTAGATCCACGCCGCGACCAGGCGGTAGCGCGCGAAGTCGACCGGAATGACGAGGCCCGCGACCATCGCGAGACCGGTGATCCCGAGCAATCGATCGAGCAGCACGGTGATGATCGCGGCGGTCTTTTGCGAGCGGTGCTCGCGCGCGATGTAGATCGCCTTCACGATGTCGCCGCCGGTCAAGCCGGGCATGATGTTGTTGAAGAAGGCGCCGATGAACGTCAGGGAGAACGCGCGCCCGAAACCCGTCGGCAGTCCGGCTCCCGCCAAGAGCAGATCCCATCGGTAAGCCGCGACGACCGACGCCACGAAGATCATCAGCAGCGCGATGAGGAGGTCGCCGACCCGCGCGTAGCGCACCACGGTCGGGAGGCCCGGGTCGACGTGGGCGGCCTTCTCGCCCTTGGGAAACGTCGGATCGGTCGGATCGAGCACGCGTTCGCCGTCGAAGCGCGCGATGCCGTAGCCGTTCTCGATCACGAGCTCGTGGCGCGCGCCGTCCTTGGTGACGAAGAGCGCGGTCGACTCCGAGGTGCGTTGGAAGTCGCCGACCAGGCGGCGATTCGGCTCGGACGGCGTCGGTGCGAACGCGCGGTCGTGGAACGGCACGAGCCAGACGAGGAACGCGATCAGCCCCGCCGCGACCAGGATCTTCAGGATCGGGATCAACCGCTGCAGCGGCGACTTCGGGCGGCCGTCGCTCACGGAACCCACCGCACGGTCGCCGCGGCGAGCTTCACGTCGTCGCACTCGCGCGAGTACGCGGCGAGCAGGTCGTCCGCGAACGGACGCGGCGCGACGCCGAGCTCATCGAGGCCGATCGCCGGGACGGGCACACCCTCCGTCTTCACGTTGATCGCGAAGTGGAAGAGGCCGGACGACGGCGAGACGGTGGCGACGGAGATCGACGCCTTCTTCTCGCCGCGCTGATCGAGGTAGAGATCGTCGCCGCGCACCGACACCGCGCGCTTCGCCGCCGCGGCCAGCCGATCGCCCGCGAGCCGCGCGAACAGGCGCTGGCGCCAGACCATCGGCTCGAGCCGCTCCCCGAAATGCTCCGCGATGAAGTGCAGCATGCGCGGGGAGTAGATCGTCGCGCCGGCACGTCGATCTTCAGCGTCGACCATGTGCTCGATCTTCACCGAGCAGGCGCCGAGGAACGCGACGATCGAATCGCCCGCGATGCCGGCCGTGCGGTGCGCGAACAGCGAGGCGAGCTGCGAGCCGTCGTACGCGATCTCGCTCTCGAGGAACTTCGTCGCGACCGTCACGGCGCGCTCCGCGCGGGCGCCGATCGGAGCGCGCGTTGACGCCACCACTCGCGCCACGAGTCGGCCGCGACGCGCGGATCGGCGTCGACCGGCCCGTCGGGGGCGGACTTCGCGAGCAGCGCGCACGCGTGGAAGCGCACGCCGGGATCCACGTCCCCGAGGCATGCCACGACGCGCACCAGGAGATCGGGTTCGGAGTCGACGTTCGGCGGCGCGTCGACGAGCGCCATCAGCGCGGCGCGACGCACCGAAGCGGGCTGCGAGTCGGCGAGCAGCGCGGCGTACGTCGGCCGCGCGTCGGCCCCGACGATCGGCAGCGCGACGCCCGCCGCGAACTCGCGGACCGAAGCGCTCGGATCGCGGAGCGCGCCGCGCAGCGCGTCGACGCGGGAAGGATCGCCGAGCGGGACCAACGCTTCGAGCGCGCCGATGCGCACCACCGGTGACGGATGCCGCGCGGCGATCGACGCGAGCTGCGTCGCCGTCGTCGCGCGCGCGTCGCCCGGGTTCGTCGCTGCCGCATTCACGCGCTCGATCCAATCCGAGTCCGACCAGTCGTCCGCCCAGCGCGCGGGATCGAGCGCCGTGACGCGCGCGAGATCCGCACGCGCGTTCGTCGGCGCGATGCCGCAGCCCGCGGACAACGTCGGGAGCCACAGAATGAGAAGGGTCGGTAGAAGGCGGCAGACCATTCGATCGGGGCCGAAGTCCGCGAAGGTGCCGGACCGGCGGATCTTACGGCGCGCGAAGGTCCGAACAAGGGCGCGACCGGCGCGGCTCTCTTGCCGGCCGGTCGCTTGTTTGGTGGAGGCGGCGGGAATCGAACCCGCGTCCCAAGGCGCTGTCGAACCGACGTACTACGCGCGTAGCCGACCGATTGTGTCTCGCTCCCGCGCAGCCAGTCGACAGGCATCGCGAGGGCCATCCCGGCAGGTCTCGCTCGCCGCCGCCGGGAGCCGCGACGAGCCAGCCTTCAGATTGTCGTCGTCACGTCCGTGAAGGCCGCGGGCGTGACGACGTCGCCGTTATTTAGGCGGCGAGAGAGTACGCGGTGTGATCCGCAGGTACTTGTTTGCTCCGACTTGTTGACGGGGCCAACGGAGCATCCCCGGCGCGCAGTCTGAACTACGAGCAACCCGGTCGAAACCAGATCGCCCCCAAACGAGTCCGCGAAGATAATGCGCCGCGCACGCGATCACCAGGAGCTGCGCAGATCGATCGACGGTTCCGCGCCGCGCGAGCTCAGCGGTCCTTCCCGCGCATCTTGCGACCGAGCGCCCGCGCGATGTCGCGCTTCGCCTCGCGTGCGCCGATCACCTGGCGCTTGTCGTGCCGCTTCAACCCGCGCGCGACCGCGATCTCCACCTTCGCCCACGATCCCTTGAAGTAGATCTTGAGCGGCACGAGCGTGAACCCGCGCTCGCGCGTCGCGTGCTCGATCTTCTTCAGCTCCACGCGCTTCACGAGCAGCTTGCGCGCCTGCTTCGGCGCGTGGTTCATGCGGTTGCCGTGCGAGTACTCCGAGATCTCGGCGTTCATGAGCCACAGCTCGCCGCGCTCGATCATCGCGAACGCATCCTGCAGGACGCACTTCGCGTCGCGCAGCGCCTTCACTTCGGTGCCGTGCAGGACGAGCCCGCACTCGAAGTGCTCGAACAGCTCGTAGTCGTGCATCGCGCGTCGATTGGACGCGACGATTCGGATCGTCGGATTCTCGCTCGCCGCCGCCATTTCGCGCGGATGCTAGCATCCGCCCGCGATGCGCCCGCCGAGTCACGACGCGACCAGGCCGAAAGCGAAGTGGATGCGCGGCTGCGTCGTCCTCGCGCTCGCGGGGTGTTCGGCTCCAGCTCAGACGCCGTCGCTGCGGGCGAGCGGCGTCGACCTCCGACCCGTGATGAACGGCCTGCGCGAGGACGCGCGATCGATCGCCGTCGCGCTGGCGTCGCGTCGCCTCGCGCTCGCTTCCGAGCCGTGCGGACGACTCGCGGTGGTGTCGATCGGCCGCGACGGCGATCCGCTCGACGCCGAGTTCAAGGAGCGCGCGTCGGAGCTTCGATCGGCGGCCGCCGAGCTGGCGCGCGTGATCGAGACCGGCCGCCAGGGCGACGCCGAGAACGCCTTCGCGCGCGTGATCGAGCGCTGCGACGCGTGCCACGCGCGCTACCGGCCCGGCGCAGCGGCGATCGCGCCTTGATCGTCCGGACCACCCGCCTAAGATGCCGCCCCTTCGCGTTCACGCCGAAGTGGCGGAATTGGCAGACGCGCTAGATTCAGGGTCTAGTTCCCGTCACAGGGAGTGGGGGTTCAAGTCCCCCCTTCGGCACCAACGCCGCGAAGCACGCCGGGCCCGCCGATCGACGCACGATCGGCGGGCCCGCTCATTTCCCGCCCGCCGGCGGCGCCTCGGGCGCGCGGTCCGGCAGC
>CAZBOK010000159.1:0-9800 GCA_964493525.1 uncultured Phycisphaeraceae bacterium
CGCCGGAACCAGCGCCATCGCCGCGCGCACCTACGGCGCGTTCCTCGTCGCCGGCTCCGCGCCGAAGGACGCGCTGCGCGCCGCGGCGGCGCGTTGCCTCGGCAACGAAGCGATCGAGGAGATCAGCGTCGACGATCCGCGCGCGGCCGCGCGACTGTCGCCGCTCCAAGCAGCGCACGCGGCGAGCTTCCGTCGCGTCGAGGTTCCGCTCCCCGACGGCGACGCGGCGCTGCAGGACGTCAGCAAGCGCGGGGGACTCTCGCTGTCCTTGCTCGAGATGCAGGCGATCCGCGCGCACTACCGCGAGCTCGGCCGCGCGCCGACCGACATCGAGCTCGAGACGATCGCGCAGACCTGGTCCGAGCACTGCAAGCACAAGACGCTCGCGGGCGCCGTCGAGTGCGACGGCCGGTCGTTCAAGAACCTGCTGAAGGAGACGATCTTCGCGGCGACGCAGGAGCTCGCCCTGCCGTGGTGCATCTCGGTGTTCGTCGACAACGCGGGAGTGATCGCGTTCGACGAGCGCTTCCACGTCACCTTCAAGGTCGAGACGCACAACCACCCCTCCGCGATCGAGCCGTACGGCGGCGCGGGCACCGGCATCGGCGGCGTGCTGCGTGACACGATGGGCACCGGCCTCGGCGCGAAGCCGATCGTCTCGACCGACGTGTTCTGCTTCGGGCCGCCCGACCTGCCGGCCGGCCGCGTGCCGAAGGGCTCGCTGCATCCGCTGCGCGTGCTGAAGGGCGTGGTGTCCGGCGTGCGCGACTACGGCAACCGCATGGGCATCCCGACGGTGAACGGCGCCGTGCTCTTCGACGAGCGTTACACCGCGAACCCGTTGGTGTTCTGCGGCAGCGTCGGGTTGCTTCCGGTCGATCGCGTGAAGAAGGCCGCGCGCCCCGGCGATCTCGTCGTCGTGGTCGGCGGCCGCACCGGTCGCGACGGGATCCACGGCGCGACGTTCTCGAGCCGCGAGCTGCACTCCGAGTCGGAGACGCTCGATTCCGGCGCGGTGCAGATCGGCAACGCGATCACCGAGAAGCGCGTGCTCGACGCGCTGTTGATCGCGCGCGACCAGAACCTGTTCAGCACCGTCACCGACTGCGGCGCGGGCGGACTGTCGTCCGCCGTCGGCGAGACCGCGGCCGACTGCGGCGCGGAGGTCGACCTCGACCGCGTGCCGCTCAAGTACGCGGGCCTCACCTACACCGAGACGTGGATCAGCGAGGCGCAGGAGCGCATGGTGCTCGCGGTGCCGCCGCAGAATCGCGAGCGGCTGCTGAAGCTGTTCGCCGACGAGGACGTCGAGGCGACCGTGATCGGCCGCTACACCGACACGAACCGCCTCGTGCTGCGCTCGAACGGCGTCGTGGTCGGCGACCTCGACCTCGGCTTCCTTCACGACGGGCTGCCGCGTGTCACGCGGAAAGCGACCGTGCGGCTCTCGTCCGAGCCGGAGCCGAAGATCGACGCGCCGGCGGACCTCGGCGCCGCGCTGGTGAAGCTGCTCTCGATGCCCGACGTCGCGAGCAAGGAGTGGATCGTCCGGCAGTACGACCACGAGGTGCAGGCCGGAACGTGCGTGAAGCCGTTCGCGGGGCGCGGGCTGCGCTCGCCGTCCGACGCCGCGGTCGCGAAGCCACGGCTCGACTCGTGGCGCGGCATCGCGATCGGTTGCGGCGTGCATCCGTGGTCGGCCGACATCGACCCGTACGCGATGGGCCTGCTCGCCATCGACGAAGCGGTGCGCAACGTGATCGCGACCGGCGCGCGCGCCGACCGCATCGCCATCCTCGACAACTTCTGCGCCGGCAACTGCGAGCGCCCCGAGACGCTCGGCCAGGTGGTGCGCGTCGCCGAGGCCTGCCGCGACGCCGCGCTCGCGCTCGGCACGCCGTTCATCTCCGGGAAGGACTCGCTCAACAACGAGTACCGCACCGAGACCGGCTCGCACGCGATCCCGACCACGCTGCTCGTGTCGTCGATCGGCCTGGTCGACGACGTGCGCCGCGCGGTGACCACGCCGTTCAAGTCCGCGGGCCGTCTCGTGATCGCGATCGGGAACACGCGGCCGGAGCTCGGCGGCTCGCGCTGGTACGCGCTGCACGGCAAGCTCGGCCGCTCGGTGCCGCGCGTCGACCTCGCCACGTCGAAGCGCACGTTCGCGGCGATCGCGAAACTCACCGCGGACGGCGTCCTCGCCGCCTGCCACGATCTCTCGGACGGCGGTCTCGCGGTCGCCCTCGCGGAGATGACGTTCGGCTCGGACGCGGGCGTCGAGCTGGACCTCCGCAAGCTTCCGCGCGACGCCGGCGCGGCGGCGAGCGCCGACGCGCCGCCGATCGAACGCGACGACGTCCTCCTGTTCTCCGAATCGCCGACGCGCTTCCTCGCGGAGGTCGACGAGAAGCAGGTCGATCGCGTGCGGGCAGCGCTCGGCGACGTGCCGTGGGCGGTGGTCGGCAAGACGATCGCGGAGCGACGCGTGCGCGTCACCGGGCTCGCGGGCAAGACCGTGATCGACCGCTCGAGCGACGAGCTGCACCGCGCGTTCTCGTCCGCGCTCGACTTCGGCTCGCCGGTCTCCGCGCAGACGCCGGTCGTCGGAGCGGAGGGCCGCCGATGAAACCTCGCGTGCTCGTCCTGCGCGCCGCCGGCACCAACTGCGAAGCGGAGACCGCCTACGCTTTCGAGCGGTTCGGCGCGCGCAGCGAGACGGCCCACGTCAACCGGTTGATCGCACGCGAGGTGACGCTCGCCGACTTCGACGCTCTCGCGCTGCCGGGCGGGTTCTCGTACGGCGACGACGTCGGCGCCGGCAAGGTGCTCGCCGTCGAGCTGCTCCACCACCTGCGCGACCAGATTCTCGCCCTCGTCGACAAGGGCGGCCTCGTGCTCGGCATCTGCAACGGCTTCCAGACCCTCGTGAAGACCGGCGTGCTCCCCGGCATCGGCGCGCGCATCGGAGTGCAGGAAGCGACGATCATCGACAACGACTCGAACCGCTACGAGGACCGCTGGGTCGTCATCGAGTCGACGGCGCCGAAGTCGGTGTTCCTCGAGCCCGGCGTCCGCATGGAGGTCCCGGTCGCGCACGGCGAGGGGAAGTACGTGCCGAAGGACGACGCCGTGCGCCGTGCGGTCGCGGAGCAAGGACGCATCGCGTTCCGCTACGTCGCGCGCGACGCGACGAACGGCGAGGTGCGCTACCCCGACAATCCGAACGGCTCGATCGACGCCGTCGCCGGCCTCGTCGATTCCACCGGCCGCGTGATGGGGTTGATGCCGCATCCGGAGCGCGCGCTGTTCCGCGTCCTCCACCCCGATCGCCACTCGACGCAGGGCCCCGAGGAAGGCGACGGCGCGCGGATCTTCGCGAACGCCGTGAAGTACCTCGCGGGCTGAGCGGCCCGCGCTAGGCGGGCTCGATCTCGCTCATCAGCGCTAGGACGTTGCGCTCCGGGTCGCGGAAGAACGTCATCCACAGGTCGTGCGTCGGCAGCTTCGCCACGAGGTGCGGCGCGTCGTCGAACGCGACGCCCTTCGACCGCAGCTCCGCGTGCCGCGCGCGGATGTCGTCGACGCGGAAGTAGAGGATCGACGCCGAGTGATCGAACTCCGGCTTGCTCGGAGTCGTGAGCATCAACCGGACTCCGTCGAGGTCGAAGAACGCGAGGCCGGGGAACTCGAACAGGAACTGCAGGCCGAGCACGTCGCGGTAGAAGCGCGTCGCGCCGACGACGTCCTTCACGGAGATCGCGATCTGGCCGAGCTTCATCGCGCGCCGTCCTTCGACCAGACCACGCGACCACCGACGATCGTCCGCCACGCGCCGTCCTTGAGGATGTCGCGCGGCGCGGCAGGATCGAGCGGCCGGTCGAGCACCACGAGGTCGGCGAGCGTCCCCGAGCGGAGCGCGCCCAGCTCGTTTTCGCGGAAGCACGCGTGCGCGCCGCCGATCGTTTCGGCGGCGATCGCCTGCTCGAGCGTGACGCGCTCTTCGGGGTGATAGGCGGGATCCTTCGCGTCGGTCTCCGACTCGCGCGTGACGGCCGCGAACAGGTTGCGCATCGGGTCGAGCGGCTCGACCGGGAAGTCGGACCCGAACGCGACCGCGATCCCGGCGTCGAGCAGCGACTTCCAGAGGTACGAATCGCGCGCGCGCAGTTCGCCGATGCGCTCGACCGCGAACCGGCGATCCGTCAGCAGGTGACACGGCTGCACCGACGCCGTCACGCCGAGCCGCCGCATGCGCGCGACGTCGGCGCGGCGCATCACCTGCACGTGCTCCACGCGATGCCGCCGCTCGCGCGGGCCGTTGGCCGCCTGCGCTTTCTCGAAGCAGTCGAGCGCGATCGCGACCGCGCGGTCGCCGATCGCATGCAGCGCGACCTGGAACTCGAGCTTGTCCGCCGCGAGCACTCGCCGCGCGAGCACGTCGGGGTCGGTCACCAGCACTCCCGTCGTTCCGGCGTCGTCCGCGAACGCTTCGAACATCGCGGCGGTGCGCGATCCGAACGTGCCGTCGACGAACCCTTTCACCGTGCGCAGCTCGACCCACGCCTTCACCGGCTCGAGATTCCGGCGTGCGGCCGCGGCGCTCGAGAGGTCGTCGACGAGGTCGGCCCAGATCGAGATCCGTGCTGTCAGCTCGCCGGAGTCGAGCAGCGCGCGATACACGTCGGGGTCACCGCCGTGGTCGACGCAGCTCGTGATGCCGGCGCGGGCGGCCGCGGCCAACCCGCGCTTCGCGCCGGCACGTTTCTGCTCGAACGTCGCCGCCGGCACGTGCCGGTCGACCAGGTCCATCGCGCCTTCCTTGAGGATCCCGTTCGGGATGCCGTTCGGCCCGTGCTCGATCACGCCGCCCGCCGGGTCGGGCGTGCGCTCGTCGATCGACGCGATGTTCAGCGCCTGCGTGTTCGCGACCGCCGCGTGGCCGTCGACGCGGCGGATCAGCACCGGATGCGGGCCGGCAGCGGCGTCGAGGCCGGCGCGTTCCGGCCAACGCTCGCCGGGGAACAGCGAGTGATCGAAGCCGCGGCCGAGCACCCACTCGCCCGGTCCGAGCGCGAGCGCGTGATCGTGGACCCGGCGGTACAGCTCCTCGAGAGACTTGCATCCGACGAGGTCGCACTCCCCCGCCGCGATGCCGCCCGACATCAGATGGCAGTGCGCGTCGAAGAAGCCGCGCGTCACGGGGCGACCGCCGCAGTCGAGGACGGCGACGTCGGCCGGCAGCACGGCGCGGCACTCGCGCTCGTCGCCGATCGCGACGATCCGGCCGCCGGACAGCGCGATCGCCGACGCGCTCGGCCGCGCGGAATCGAGAGTGATCACGCGAGCGTTCACGAGCAACATCGGCGGCGGCTCCGGCGGGACGCAGAGGAGGAACGGGAGCACGAGCGACGAGAGGATCATGCGAGTCCCCGCGAGAAGGGGAGCGGCACTCTACCGCCGTCGCGCGATCGCGGGCCGCTCGGCTTGTGAGCCCCGCGCCGACGCCGTATCCTCCGCCGCGTCATGCAAGATCGCCTCACGAAGGCCCTCGGACCGGACGCGCTCGCGTGGTGGCGCGCGGCGGAATCGCGCGTCGCGAAGGAAGGTGCGCGTGCTCTCCCGGAACTCCTGCCCGCACTCGCGCGCCGGGTCGGCCGCGCGGCGGTCGGCGCCGGACTCCACCGCGAGACGATCGCGGGAGCATCCCGCCCTGCCGTCGTCGATCTCGCCGCGTGGCGCGCGTGCGACGCGGCCGGTCTCCTCCTGCTGCGCGCGGGCAGGGCGCCGGATGCGACGATCGTCGACCTGTACCTCCACGGCGACCTCGAGGAGCGCACGATCGTCCTGCGCTCGTTGGCGCTGCTCCCGCTGTGCGACGCGACGGCGCGACTGCTCGAAGAGGTGCAGCGCACCAACATGGTGCCGCACTTCGAAGCCGCCGTCTGCGATTCGAACCTGCTCGCGCGCGCGCACGATCACCCCGCCATCGGCGCCGACTGGACCAATCGACTCGTGTTGAAGGCCGCGTTCATCGGCCTCGACGCCGCGCGCATGATCGACGTCCTCGACCGCGCGAATCCGGAGCTGTCGCGGATGCTGCAGGATCTCGCGACCGAACGCGAGGCCGCGGGCCGCGCGGTGTGGCCCGACACGTGGCGCTTCGTCGGTAAGGCCCCCGCGACCGGCAGCATCGCGCGCTTGATCGGCGGGATCGAGCACGGCGCCGATCCGGTGCGCCGCGCCGCCGCCGAGGGCCTCCTCCTGCTCGACGCCAAGTCGCGAGCCGCGGTCGTCGGGCTCGTGCGCGAGCGCGTTCCGCGCGAGCCGCGTGAAGACATCCGCGCGCTCCTCACCCGCCTGATCGAGAGCTGACCATGCGCATCTTCGAACCGCACGCCCACATGATCAGCCGCATCACCGACGACTACGAGAAGATGGCGCTCGCCGGAGTTCGCGCCGTGCTCGAGCCGGCGTTCTGGCTCGGCCAAAACCGCACGTCGGTCGGCTCCTTCGTCGACTACTTCGACACGCTCATCGGCTGGGAGCGGTTCCGCGCGCGGCAGTTCGGCGTCCACCACTACTGCACGATGGCGTTGAACCCGCGCGAGGCGAACGACGACCGCGTGAACTCGGCCGTGCTCGAGATCCTGCCGCGCTACCTCGAGAAGGACTCGGTGCTCGGCGTCGGTGAGATCGGACTCGACGATCAGACCGCGAAGGAGGAGAAGTTCTTCCTCGCGCAGCTCGACCTCGCGAAGCGCCACGACCTGCCGGCGCTGGTCCACACGCCGCACCGCGACAAGAAGAAGGGCTTCGAGCGCTGCATCGCGATGGTGAAGGACGCGGGCTTCCCGATGGAGCGCGTCCTCCTCGACCACGGCAACGAGGAGACGATCAAGCTGACGAAGGACCTCGGCTGCTGGTCCGGCTTCTCGATCTACCCGTTCACCAAGATGGACGAGAACCGCATGGTGAAGATCGTCCTCGAGTACGGCGTCGATCGGATGATCGTGAACAGCGCCGCGGACTGGGGAGTCTCCGACCCGCTGATGGTGCCGAAGACGATCGTGAAACTGCGCCTGGCCGACGTCAGCGACGCCGACGTCGACATGCTGGTGTGGCGCAATCCGATCGCGTTCTTCTCGCAGGGCGGCCGGCTGGACGCGCGCGAGCTCGAGCGGCCCGCGAGCGCGAACCTGCGCGACACGTTCGACGGGAACTCCGTCCTGCGCGGTCAGGACCCGGACAAGCGCTGAGTGATCACTTGATCCCGCAGGCCTGCAGACGCGCGCGCGCGTCCTTCGCGAGCGGGCTCTTCGGGGCCTTGCGCATCACGAGATGGAGCAGGTTGCCGCCGACGTCCTTCTCGGCGCCCGTCCGTTCGGCGAGGTGGAACCCGACGTAGAACAGCTCCGTCGGTCCGAGCACGGTCTCGTGGCGCAGCCGCTCGAACACCGGGAACTTCTCGGGGACGAGGCTCGACACGAGCTGCAGGGCCTGATCGCTGAACCGACCGTCGCCGACGACGACGCGCGGCGAGAGCTTGAGGAGCGACACCGCGAGCTCGTAGCGGATCTCCGCATCGAACAGCTCGTGCCGCTCGAGCAGGCGGAACGTGCGCGCGGCTTCCTCGAAGCGGCGGCTGCGCTTCTTGCGCAGGCCGCGCTTCACCAGCTCGGTGCGAACGTGAGTCGGCGACGCGTGGCGCACGAGGAACAGGAGCGGCTCGTACAGACGCTGCTCCGCGTCGAGCAGACGCGTGACCTTCTCGGCGAGGCGGCGCACCTGATCCTTCGAGAGACCTTCGGAGTGGCTGCGGAGGATGCGCGCGTACACCCACGCCTTCTCTTCGCGCGTCTCGCGCAGCAGCCGCTCGAGCAACGCGCCGCGCGCGCTCTTCACCGCCATCAACGATTCCGCCGCGAGGTCGCGCACCGTCGGGTCCTCGTCGTCGAGGAAGCGCAGCAGCACCTCGGCCGAGCGCGCGCCGTCCGACTCGCGCAGCTTTTTCACGGCGAAGCGCTTCACGTCCATCCGCGAGCTGCGCGTAAGCGGCTCGATGTGGGACGCGAAGTCCTGCCCGAGCGTCAGCGTGTAGAGGATGTCGAGGCTCGGACCGACGACGTTCTGGAAGTCCTTGTCGTCGAGGTAGCCGAGCAGCGCTTTCGCGAGCGCGTGGTGGCCGCCCTTCGGGCGCGGCGCCGATCGCAACGCCGCGAGCGCCGCGGCGCGCACCGCGGGATCCTGGTGCGCGCGCGTGTACGGCAGCAGCACCGACTCCACGGCGACGTCATCGAGCAACCCGAGAATGCGCAGCGCCGCCGCCTGCGCGTTCACCGACTTCTTCGCCGCGCGACTCGTGAGGAACCGGCGCACGTGCTGCAGCAGCCCGCGCTTCTCGCGAGCGTGCGCGCTGCGCAGCTCCTGTCGCACCGCGAACAGCGTCTCCTCGACGACTTCGTGATCGCTGTCGACCAGCGACTCGAGCAGGAGACGGATCGCGTCCGCGCCGCGCACGCGCGCGAGCACGAGGTGGATCGCGCGACGCTCGGCCGGCGTCGCCTTCGCGAGACGCGCGCTCAGCTCGCGTGTCACGTTGCCGCCGAGCTTCGCGACGACGCGGACCGCTTTCTCGCGCAGCTCGTTGTCCGACTCGAGCAGCGGCAGCACGAACGGGAGCGAGTGGTGCGAGCCGATCTTCTCGAGCGCGTCGAGCACGTACCCCTTCAACATCGGGTTGTGGCCGTTGCCGAGCGTTTCACCGAGGAAACGAATCACGGACGGATCGCGCTCGCGCAGCTCGCCGAGGATGAGCGCGGCCGCGCATTGAAACTCGGTGCGCTCGTTCTTCAGCAGAGCGCAGATCTTCCGGACCGACTCTCGACCTGTCATCGCGCTCCTCCCGCAGGCTCAGTCGGTCGCACAGAATACCGGGCGACCGTTTCACCCATCAAACGGCGCGAAAGAGAAATCCACCGGGAGACCACAGCGCGTCCTCCTTTCCCCTGGAAATCATGTGGAGAACTGTTGGCGTCCTGTTCACAACACCTGAACTACGGCTTGCTTGTGGAACTCGATCCGAACCGCGGGTCGTTGGGGACGAGCAGCGAGCACGCGCCCGCCTCGATCGAGATTTCCAGGGGCAGTTCGCCGCCCCAGTCGCCGTCCGCCTGCCACGGAGTCGGCATGGCGCTCGATAGGCGGATCGATTTCGCACGGAGATGGAGCGCGTCGGGGAGGCGGTAGAGCGCTCCGGCGGCGAGCGCACGGACCACGCGGAAGAGGCGGCCGCGAAGCGGATCACGCAGCAGCACGAGGTCGAGCCAGCCGTCGTCGGGCACCGCGCGGTCGCAGATTCGGATCGGTCCGCCGTACGACGCGACGTTCGCGATCGCGACGTAGCGCGCGCCGTTCGCCACGCGCGCGCCGTCGGCATCGACGTCGATCGCGAACCGATCCGCGACGCGGAGAGCGGACCACGCGATCGGCAGGTAGGCGGCGAGGAAGAACTTGCCGGTGCGCGCGGCGCAGACGCGGCGCACCACCTCCGCGTCCAACCCGGATGACGCCATGAACGCGAAGCGCCGTCCGTTCGCACGGCCCAGATCGATCCGACGCACGCGTCCGTGCTCCAGCATCGCGGCGACGTCCGGGGCGCGGCGCGGCAGCGCGAACTCCTTCGCGAGCACGTTTCCCGTCCCGGCGGGGACGATCGCGACGGCGCGGCCGGGCGGAGCCCCGTTCAACACTTCGTTCGCCGTCCCGTCGCCGCCGCATGCCGCGAGGACGTCGACGTC